>CAYXOZ010000012.1:9475-15652 GCA_964467135.1 uncultured Dehalococcoidaceae bacterium | reverse complement strand
GCTAACAGCTCTATTAACAGGTTTTTAACAATTGTGATTTACGATGGGGGAGATTGGACATGACTGTCGCCGTATTCGCGGAACATCGGGACGATAAGCTCCTGGCGATAGCTCGGGAAGGGCTCGGCGCTGGTAAAAAACTCGCGGATGCCCTCGGGCAGGAGCTGGTGGCTATCGTCGTCGGCGACAATGTCGGCGGCATTGCCCGGCAGGCCATCGCCGCCGGGGCGCAAAAAGTCTACGTCGTGGACGACCCTCTGCTTAAAGACTACCAGGCGGATGCCTGGGTCAGCGTCATGGAAAAGGTCGTCCGGCAGGTCAAGCCCGCGGTGCTTATCCTGGGGCAGACCGATATCGGGCGCGACCTGGCGCCCCGACTGGCTTTCCGGCTGGGAGCGGCGGCCACGCTGGACTGCGTTGACCTGGCTATCGACCCGGCCACAAAACGGCTGCTGGCGACCAAGCCCGTTTACGGCGGCAACGCCCTGGCGGTCTTCGTCACCGATACTGACCCCCAGATAGTCACGATACGCACCAAGGCTATGACCGCCCTTGAACCGGATGCCTCCCGGCGGGGCGAAATAATTAGTGTCGCGGCGGGGCTGGACGCCTCTGCAATACGCGCTAAGGTCGTGAACCGGGTTGTTGAAGAGGTGACGGGCATTAAAATCGAGGATGCGGCGGCGGTCGTCGCCGGCGGGCGGGGTATCGGTGGTACCGAAGGCTTCAGGCAGCTCGAAGAGCTCGCCAGGCTCCTCAAGGGCGCAGTCGGCGCTTCCCGGCCGCCGTGCGATAACGACTGGGTCCCGGATACCATACAGGTAGGACTGACCGGGAAAATCATCGCCCCTGAGCTCTATATCGCCGTAGCGATATCCGGCTCGAGCCAGCACATGAGTGGCTGCTCCGGCTCCCGGGCGATTGTCGCCATCAATAAAGATAAAGAAGCCAATATTTTCCGCTACGCCCGTTTCGGGGTGGTGGGGGACTGGAAGAAAGTCCTGCCCGCCTTTACCGCTAAGGTGAGGGAGCTGTTGGCGGCGTAATAACCTGGTTTGAATGCCATAGGCCATTTTGCTATAATGCGGGATTGGTAAAACCGCACGTAAATATTGATTGTGTGAGGTGATATGGCGATGAAATCATTGAGGTTGATATCTCTTTTTATCTTATCGGTAGTCCTGCTGGCGGCTTTCCTGCTGCCCGGCCTGGCTTTAGCGCAGGATGGCACCGATAATGTTACACCTCCCCAGGAACCCCCGCCTCCCCCGGATATGATTACCCTGTCTACCGAGTTCCCCAGACTGGAGGCTATCGCCACCGGCAGCTTTGAATTCTACGTGAAGCTCCTGTATACCGGGCAAATCGACCGTGTCTTTGACCTGGATGTCAATATGCCGGCCGGGTGGGGGGCAACCGTCACCCCGCAATTTGACAGCAAGCTTATATCGTCCATCACCATAGAAAAATCTGCTTTCTCCCCGACCGTGAAAACTGTTAAAGTGGCGGCCACCACGCCCTCCTGGCCGCTGGCTGAGCCCGGCGAATATACCGTGACGCTCAAGGTGGCCTCCGGCGATGTCAGGGGGCAGATAGACCTTACCGCGAAGATTACCGCCAGGTACGCCCTGGATGCGGCTCCTTCCAATCAGCTTTATAACACCAGGGCCAAAGCCGGCCAGGATAATACCTATTCCATCACGGTCACCAATATCGGCACGGCCCCTGTCGGCAATATTACGTTTTCCTCCAGCAAGCCTTCCGGCTGGGAAATTACCTATCAGCCGGAGAAGATAGAAACCCTGGAAATCCTCGACCCCAAGACTATTGACGTTAATATCAAACCGCCGCCCGATACGGTCGCCGGCGACTATATGATTTCCCTGAGCGTGTCCGGGAAGCAGGCTTTTGCCGGCAGCCTGCAAGTCCGGGTCACGGTGGCAACTCCCTCTATCTGGGGATGGATTGGGGTGGCCATTATCGTCATCGTCGTGGTCGGGCTGGTGGTTATCTTTATGCAGTTCGGTCGGCGTTAATCGATGTCGGATAAATTTGCTATTGAAACGAAGGACCTGACCAAGCGGTACGGGAATACCACGGTGGTCGATTGCCTCAATTTCCTGGTTAAGGAAAATGAGGTGTTCGGTCTGCTGGGACCTAACGGTGCCGGCAAGACGACCACGATATTAATGTTGCTGGGGCTGACCGAGCCGTCCGGCGGCTCCGCCCGTGTGTTCGACCATAATCCTACCCGGGAGCCGCTCAAGGTCAAACGCATCGTTGGCTATCTCCCGGAAGAGGTCGGCTTTTACGATAACCTCACCGCCCGGGAAAACCTTAAATTTATCGCGGATTTGAATAATATCAGTCCGACCGAGACCGAAAAGCGCATCGACGAAGTGCTGGAGATAGTCGGTCTGACGCAGGAGAGGAACGTGACCACCGGCAAGTTTTCCCGGGGCATGCGCCAGCGCCTGGGCATCGCCGACGTGCTCATCAAGCAGCCGCGACTGGTCATCCTCGATGAACCCACCTCAGGCCTCGACCCCATGGGCATTAACCAGTTGCTCGACCTTATCGCGGGCCTGCCCGGCAAAGGCACCAGCGTGCTGCTTTCCTCCCATCAGCTCCATCAGGTGCAGCGGGTATGCCACCGGGTCGGTATCCTGTCTCAAGGCAAGATGGTCGTCGAGGGCGGCATCGACGAGCTCGGCAGGGAGGCTATGGGGGGCGGCCGCTATCTCATCGAGGTCGAGACCGCCGAACCCGGGCCGGGTCTGCCGGATATCATTAAAAAAATAGCGGGCGTGGAGAAGGTCGAAGTGGATGGCGTGCTCATGAAAATCAGCGCTGCTTCGGACCTGCGGTCGCAGATTTCCCGCGCCATCATTGATGGCGGCGCGCTGCTGGTGCAGATGAAAGTGCACGAGTTCTCCCTGGACGATATCTATATGAAATATTTCAAGGAAGAAAGCTGATGTTGGCGATAGTCCGCAAGGAACTGGCCGATTACCTTAACAGTGTCAGGTTTATGATTCTGTTCCTGCTGGTGCTGGGACTGAGCGCGCTGGCGCTGTATTCGGCTTACCAGGGCATCCGCGGCTCCGGCACCGAGGGCTTTCTTTTCCTGAGGCTATATACCACCGAGCCTTCTGGTGTGGAGGCCGAGTTCGCGTTTTTCTTTAACTATGTCAATTTTATCCCGCTGATTTTCGTACCGCTGGTGGGGACGCTGCTCGGGTTCGACGCCATTAATAAGGAACGCACCACCGGCACGCTGAGCCGGATACTGTCCCAGCCTGTCTATCGGGATAGCGTTATCAACAGTAAGTTCCTGGCGAGCCTTTTTCTCCTGGCGGTAATGATGGTGACGAGCGTTTTGCTCATCGGCGGTTACGGGCTCAGGATGATCGGCATACCGCCTTCCGGCGAAGAAATTATGAGGCTCTTTATCTATCTGATTAACATCCTGATATTCGGCTCTTTCTGGATAGCCCTGTCGATTCTCTTTTCGGTGGTCTTCCGCAACCTGGCGACCTCTATCATCGTCCCGCTGGTGCTCTGGCTGTTTTTCAGCTTCGGCATATATTATCTCGCCCGGTCTGTCGCTAGTAGCGCCGAGATGTTCCAGAGGATACTCAGCCTTTCGCCCAACTGGATCTTCGGGCAGGCGTCTTCGACGGTGCTGTATCCCACGGTAAGAACGCTGGGGACGATTACTTCGGAGCAGGCGGCCTACATGCTGCCCAATCCGCTGAGCCTGGGGCAGAGCCTGATGGTCATCTGGCCGTATATGGTGGGACTGATCAGCCTGAGCGCGGTCTGCTTCGCTATCAGCTATATCGTCTTTATGAAGCAGGAAGTCCGGGCGACGTAGTCAGCATGTCATTCCAGCGAAAACGGTAATTCAAGTCTTTTATCCCACTCACCCTGAGCCTGTCGAAGGGTTTAACCTCACCCCCTGTATCCCCCTCTCCGCTAGCGGAGAGGGGGAAGGAAAAGAAAGAGGGGCGCAAGCCCCTCTTTAACTCCCTGATTACTTCGCTAACCGCTAATCGCTAATCGCTATCACTTCGCCGCTTTTTCGGCTTTCTCCGCCTGTCTCTGTGTGATTATCCTCTGCGTTATTTGCGCCGGTACCTCTTCGTAGTGGTCGAACTCCATGGAGTAGGTCGCTCGCCCCTGCGTCATCGATTTCAGGTCGATGGAGTAGCGCTGGATTTCTGATAGCGGCACCTTCGCCTCGATGACGTTAACGTCCCCCTCCGGGTTCATGCCCATGACTCGGGCGCGTTTGGTGTTGAGGTCGCCGATGATGTCCCCGGTGAGGTCGTTGGGGACGGTGACCTTGAGGTCCATGATGGGTTCGAGCAGGATGGGCCGACCCTCGGTCATGCCTTTCTTGAACGCCTGCGCCCCGGCGATTTTGAAGCATATTTCCGAGGAATCTACCGGGTGGAAGCTGCCGTCGTAGAGGATCGTTTTAACGCCGACCACCGGATAGCCAGCCAGTACACCTTCCTGGTACGCCTCGACAACGCCTTTTTCCACCGCCGGGATGTAGTTCCTGGGTACGGACCCGCCGACTACCTTGTCGGCGAACTCGTTATCACCGCGACCTGGTAAAGGCTCGAATGCCAGAAGAACGTGCCCGTACTGGCCGTGGCCGCCGGATTGTTTCTTATGTTTATATTCTGCATCACAGGCAACGGTAATGGTCTCGCGGTAGGGGACCTTGGGTATGGAGAGCTCCACGTTGACGCCGAACTTGCGCTGCATCTTGTCCGCGGCGACGGCCAGGTGGGTGTCCCCCATGCCGGAGAGGATGGTCTCGCCGGTGCCGAGCTCGCGGTGGACTTTAAGGGTGAGGTCTTCTTCCACCAGCCGCGATAGGGCCGTGCCCATCTTGTCGACGTCGGTCTTGGTCTTGGGGTAGACGGCCTGGCGGAAAATGGGGGCGGGGAAGGTTATCGGTTCCAGCTTGACGGGTTTGTCGGCGGCGCAGAGCGTGTCTCCGGTGGCGGTGACGTTGAGCTTGGCTACCGCGCCGATGTCCCCGGCCCGGACCTGCGTTACCGGCTCCTGGGTTTTGCCCCGCATCATGAACAGCTGCCCGATGCGCTCCGCCGCGCTCTGGTTAGCGTTATAGACCTGGGAGTTGCTGTTGATGACCCCGTTGTAGACTCTGAAATAGGTGAGCTTGCCGACATACGGGTCGGCGGTGGTCTTGAAGACGAGGGCGGCCAGCGGTAACTCTTCTTTGGGGTCGATGGCGGCGCCGCCGCTCATTATCACCTTGTGCTCTTTAGGCGGCGGCAGGTAGTCGCAGATGGCGTCTATCAAACGGTTGATGGCGATGTTTTGCAGCCCCGACCCCGCCAGTACCGGCACGATGCGTCCTTCGAGCACCGCCCGCCGTAATGTCTTGACCAGTTCCTCGGTGGCGATGGTCTCCCCACCCAGATACTTCTCGATAAGGGTGTCATCGACTTCGGCGATGGCTTCCACGAGCTTCTCGCGGTAGGAGTCGGCCTGGGCTTTGACCGCCGCCGGTACCTCCGCCTCTTTGGCCTGGGCGCCGGCGCCGGTGTAGGCTTTCATCGATAGCAGGTCGACCACCCCTTGGAAGCTGGTGTGCGCGCCGATGGCGAGCTGAATGGGTACGCACCGGGCGCCCAGCCTGGCTTTGACCTCCCCGGCCACCCTGGCGAAGTCGGCGTTCTCGCGGTCCATCTTGTTAATGATTACGAGGCGGGGCAGCTTGGCTTCTTCGCAGTAGCCCCAGACCATCTCCGTGCCGACCTGTACGCCGGAGGTGGCGTCCACGAAGATGACGGCGCTCTCGCTGACCCGCATTGCCGCCCTGACCTCGCCGACGAAGTCGGTATATCCCGGGGCGTCGAGGACGTTTATCTTGTTCTCCCGCCACTCGATGGGCAGCAGGGAGAGGTTAATGCTGATTTTGCGCTTCATCTCATCGGGGTCGTAGTCTGAGGTGGTGGACCCGTCGTCGACCCTCCCGAGCCGGCTGATGGCCCCGGTGTTGAATAACATCGCTTCCGCTATAGAAGTCTTACCGGCACCCCCGTGCGATAGCAAGACAATGTTGCGGATGTTATCCAGTCCGTATTTAGGCATGAAATCACCTGCTCTCTATATTCTTCGAGTATTATTATA
>CAYXOZ010000012.1:0-9375 GCA_964467135.1 uncultured Dehalococcoidaceae bacterium | reverse complement strand
CCCCCTCTTAAATTCTCTCCCCCTTTCGAACAGAAAAAACAACAACTGTCAGGATAATGCTGTTCGAGAGGGGGATAAAGGGGGTGAGTAAATAAAACACTGAAAGCGAGTTGAAGGTCTTAATAGGTTATCATCTTTAAAAAGCTTATTTGCCCCACTTATCTTTAAAAGCAATCTCCGCGAGCTCTTTCCGCGGGGGTGCTTTGCCCCCCTGGTCGGGAACGCCGACGGGGAACATGGCGACCGCCCGGTAGCCTTCGGGGACGCCCAGCGCTTTTTCGGCTTTAGGGGCGTCGAAAGCCCCGACGATGACCGTGCCCAGTCCCAGCCCGTAGGCCGCCAGCACCATGTTCTGCACCGCCAGCGCGGCGTCGAACATGAACCAGTCGCCTTTGTCGGTGGCGTACTCGCCCGCCGCGCCGCGTTTGGCCCCGGCTTTACCTGTCTGGGCGCAGACCACGATGATGACCGGGGCTGTGTCGAAAGCCCCGGCGGCGGGATTAAGGATTTCTTTATCCGGTAGCTTGACCCTCGAAAGGGTCGCGGCCAGTTCGGCCCTGACGGCGGGGTCGCGTACCACGACGAACCGCCAGCACTGCGTATTGGACCACGAAGGCGCCCAGCGGCCGGCCTCCAGGATCGCCTCGATTTTCTTATCGTCCACCGGCGTGGTCTTATACCGCCGGATGCTCCGCCTGTCTTTAATCGCCTTGAATAAGTCCATTCGTTTGTCCTCGTTATTTGGAGAATTTTTCTTTGAAGAGTACCTGGAAAAGCGGTTTCCGCGGCGAGACCTGCCCTTTGTGGTCGGGAACGCCCAACGGGGTCATCGTTACTACCTGGAAACCGGCCGGGACGTTGAGTATTTTCGCCACCCGCGGGGCGTCGAAGCCCCCGATGATGACCGTCCCCAGTCCCAGGGAGCAGGCTGCCAGCGTCAGGTTCTGCACCGCCAGGGCGATATCGAACATGTACCAGCAGTCGCCTTTGTCCGTCACCGGCACGCCGGCGGGGCGGCAGCCGGCCTGTCCCATTTCCGCGCAGACCACGATTAGTACCGGCGCCTCGTTGATGGCCCCGGTCGCGGCGTTGTCCACCAGCTCGTTATCGATGGTCTCCTTCATCAGGGTATCGGCTATCTGCGCCCTCGTTTTAGGGTCGCGTATCACCACGAACCGCCAGCACTGGGTATTCCCCCAGGAGGGCGCCCAGTGGGCCGCTTCGAGGACGGCCTGCACGGTCTTATCGTCCACCGGGTCGGTCTTATAGCGGCGGATGCTTCTTCTATTTTTAATCACCTCAAAGACGTCCATTGTCTGCCCTCCATATTCGTGCTAGTTTTTCCAGGCGTCTTTGCCTATCAGGGAGACGAAGCGGCAGCCGCCCATGTTCCGGACGATATTCCCTTCCTGCCGCCGGGTTATCTTGCACAGTTCTTGCATATAGCGGGAGCCCACCGGAATGACCATGCGTCCCCCGATGGCGAGCTGGTTGAGGAGGTCTTCCGGCACGGAGGGCGCCCCGGCGGTGACGATTATAGCTTCGTAGGGAGCGCCCGACGGCCAGCCCAGGGTCTCTCCGGCGAGATGAAACTCGACGTTTTTATACCCCAGGCTGTCGAGGAGCTTGCGGGCGGACTCCGCTAGATTCGGCACGCGCTCCACGGAAACTACCTTCTTGGCTAGCTCGGCGAGGATGGCTGTCTGGTAGCCGCTGCCGGTGCCCAGCTCGAGCACTTTTTCTTTGCCGGTGAGTTCCAGCGCCTCCGTCATCATGGCGATGATGTACGGCTGGGAGATGGTCTGTTCCTCCCCGATGGGCAGGGGCTTGTCTTCGTAAGCCTGGCGGCGGAAGTCCGCGGGGACGAATTTCTCCCTGGGGATGCGGGCAATCGCTTCCAGTACGCGCTTGTCTTTAATCTCGTGACCGAGATGCTCTATCAGTTTAGCTCTTGCCGCTTGATAATCGCTCATGGCTGCCAGCCGGAATTAGGATAAAGCAAGTGATAATACGATGAGGATGACGATAATTATCCCCGCCAGGATAGCCATTCTCCGCAGCTCGCTGGTAATGTAAGGGTACGGGTTTTCCGCGGTCTTAGCGGGAGCGGCGGCGGCTTTTGGCATTGGCTTAATCGCCGCCGGTGCCGACTGTGTCGGGACTTCACTCGCGTTCACGGCGGCCGCGGGTGCTGTGCCGGTTGCCTGCCGTTGCAGGCCTTTGCCCTTTTTACTGTAGTGATAGCGTTTGCCTTTACCGTGTCTTGATTTGCCCGGCATGGGTTAACCTCCTTGGCCCTGGTTTTTCGCCCTGGGGTGAGATTTATCGTAGGCGCGGCGCACGTGCTCGGTGGTCAGGTGGGTATAGACCTGCGTGGTGGAGATGTTGGCGTGCCCCAGCAGCTCCTGCACCGACCTCAAATCCGCCCCGCCGCTGAGCATGTGCGTGGCGAAGCTGTGCCTCAGGGTGTGGGGTGAGATATGGGAGTTCAGTCCGGCGGATTTGACGTATTCCTTTAGTTTCTGCCAGAACCCCTGTCGCGTCAGGCGCTCGCCGCGCGCGTTGAGGAATAGGGCGGACTCTTTTTTGCCGTGGGCCAGCTTGGGACGGTCCTCTTCGATATATTTTTTTACCGCCAGCGCGATCTGTTCGTAGAGGGGGATGATGCGCTCTTTGCGCCCCTTGCCGAAACAGCGCACGAAGTAGTCGCCCTCGGTGTTGACATCGCCCAGGTTCAGCGCCACGAGCTCGCTTATCCTCATGCCGCTGGCGTACAAAAGCTCCAGCATCACCCTGTCCCGGCGGGCTTCCGCCGTGGAGAGCTTGGCGGGCTGTTCCATCAGCAGGCGGACCTGGTTGATCGGTATCGGTTTGGGCAGGGCTTTGCCCACGCTGGGGGAGCTCATGTTTTCCGTGGGGTCGGTCTTGATGGTGCCCTCGGCGACCAGGAAGCTAAAGAAAGACCGCCCCGCGGCTACTTTACGGGCTATCGTCGTGGCGACATAGCCCCTCTCTTTGAGCTCGAGCAGGTAGCTCAGCATGTGCTGCCGCGTAAAGCCCGCCCAGGTTGATAACCCCTGTTTGCTGGCGAAGTCGGCCATCGCGGTCAGGTCGTTGCGGTAGGCGGCTATCGTATTCTCGGAATAGCCTTTTTCCACGGATAGATAATTTAAAAAGTTCTTAATCGGCTCTTTCATCGTATCTCCCCCCGATCGGATCGTTCACGCGTTTCCTGAATCATGTCTACATCAGTATTTTAACATAATATATTAATATTAAAAAGTACTATATTACCCCACGCCTTTTTTCGCCTCTTTTACGGCTGCTAGGTTTGTATCCCTCTAATTACCTATGACGAAAGAGCTATTGTCAACGGGACGAAAGGTAGATAAGATGAATTCATCAATGCTGATTTCAGATAGGGGTGCTTCTTAATTATGGCAGATACTATCCGAGAAGCCAAGAGTGGCTTGCGCAAGAAACAACCCGAATCAGACCTTTTACGTCTTGTCCCCGAGGCTATCGCGCGCAAGTACAACGCTTTTCCTCTTTCTACTGACGGTAATGTCCTGCGCGTCGCTATGGCGAACCCGTCCGACATTATCGCCCTCGAAGCCCTGGCGGGCCGCAGCCGGATGCGCATCGAGCCGGAGCTGGCGCCCCTCGAGGAGGTGCTCGATGCCATCGATTTCAACTACAAGGCTTATGATGAGATTGAAAAGCAGATATCCAATATCTCGGTGGCTGAGGATGCCGAGAGGAAAATCAGCAAACAGATTGCCATTGACACCTCTACCGAGGCCCCCGTCGCCCAGGCGCTTACCTTGATTATTGATGAAGCGGTTAAAGCCCGGGCTTCCGATATCCACCTCGAGCCCGGCGAGGATAAAATGCGGGTTCGCTACCGCATTGACGGCGCCCTCCACGATATGTTTTCCCTTCCGTTAGCCACCATGGCTTCGCTGATCTCCAGGATAAAGATTCTGGCGAGTATGAACATCGCGGACCACCATCGCCCTCAGGACGGCCAGTTTTCGGTAAAGACCAAGGGCCGGTTGATAGATATCCGCGTCGGTATTATCGCCACCATTTTCGGCGAGATGGCCGTGCTCAGGCTGCTGGACAAGACCCGCGCCACGCTGGCCCTGTCCGACCTCGGCTTTCTCCCTCAGACCCTCACGTTATTTGAAAAGATGCTCAAGGTGCCCTACGGCATTATCCTGGTCAGCGGGCCGACCGGCGCTGGTAAGACGACCACCCTTTACGCTGCGCTGAACTCCCTCGACCAGACCGAGCGTAATATCATCACCATCGAAGACCCGGTGGAGTACCGTTTCTCGAATATCAACCAGATTCAGGTTAACCCGCGTGCCGGTATTACCTTCGCCGGCGGTCTCCGGTCTATATTAAGGCTCGACCCCGACGTGATACTCGTCGGCGAGATACGTGACGCCGAGACGGCTAATATAGCCATCCAGTCGGCCCTTACCGGGCACCTGGTGCTGTCGTCTATCCATGCCAACGATGCCGTCGGTGTGGTGTTGCGCCTTGTCGACCTCGGTGTGGAGCCCTTCCTGGTATCTTCGGCGCTCATCGGCGTTCTTGCCCAGCGTATGGTGCGCCGCCTTTGTTCTCATTGCGCCCGTCCCGTGGAAGCCAACGCCGAGGAGAGCATTATCTATACCCAGGAGGCCGGCGAGGAAAGGAAAGAGTTCCTCTATGGCGCCGGGTGTAAGGTCTGCGCTAATAGCGGCTATCGGGGCAGGACAGGTATTTTTGAGTTATTCTGCACCAGCGACCCGATAAAAACATTACTGCTGAAAAGCGCCACCGCCAACGACCTGCGTAAACAGGCTATCAAGGAGGGCATGGTCACTTTGTTACAGGACGGGATGTTAAAGGTCAAGAAAAATATTACCACCCCGTCCGAAATTATACGCAACGCTTATACCGTGGCGTAAACGACTAAAAAGATAATAACCGGAGTGGAAATAGCATGATTTTTCAGTACATAGCTTGCAGCGAATCGGGGGAAATCGTTAAGGGCAAAATTGCCGCCAACGGTGAAGAGGCGATTACCCAGATGTTGAGCTTCGCCGGCTACCGCCTGATTAATCTCAGGCCCTATATCCCTTTCCTCAGCATGGGTAATCTGACTGCGCAGTTATTTCCCATCAAGCCGAATGATGTCATTCTGTTCTTCCGCCAGTTGGCGTTGCTTCTGGAATCCGGCATCAATATCGTCACCGCCCTGGAGCTGTTAGAGGAACAGATATCCAAACACTCTTTAAAAAAGGTAATTATTGATATTGTCGCGGATATCCGCGGCGGGCGTCAGCTCTCGGCCGCCATGAGCAAGCACCCGGATGTTTTTTCCCCGATGAACTGCCGTACCCTGAGCATCGGCGAGCAGACCGGCAGCCTGGAAACGATGCTCCGGCAGGTGGCGGAGTATATGGAGAAAGAGGTAGCCACCCGCAAGGGTATCAAGGGCGCCCTGCTCTATCCGGCCATTGCCGGCGTCGTGACCATCGTCGTCGTCAGCATTTTAATGTTTTTCGTGCTGCCGGCTTTTAACAACCTGTACAGCTCGCTGGGGGCCCAGTTGCCGGCGCTGACCAGGATGATGATGGACTTCTCCGAACTGCTCCGCGACCATATGCTTCATATTATACTCGGCGTGGCGGTCGTCATCGGTGGGTTTATCATTTATAGCCGGACGGCGGACGGCAAGTACCGTATAGACGTCCTCATGTTAAAAATGCCGCAGCTGGGAAAAGTGAATCTATTAAACGAGCTTTCCCGCTGCTGCCGCAGTATCTCCCTGCTGTTCGCAGCCGGCCTGCCCCTTACCGAAATTATGCCTCTGGTTATTCAGGGGAGCAACAATAGGGTCGTCGCGCAGGCTTTATACGGCGTTCAAGCGGATATGCTGAAAGGCGAAGGTCTGGCCCGGCCCATGGCTAAAAGCCCCATATTTCTGCCGATGATGGTGCAGATGGTCAAGGTCGGCGAGGAGACGGGTAGTCTGGATACCACCCTCATCGCCGTGGCGCAGAACTTCGAATCGGAGGCTTCGGAAAAAACGAAGACCCTGATCGGCATGATACCCCCTCTCATGACGATTCTCATCGCCGGATTCGTGGGTTTGATTGCTTTGTCGATGGTTTCCGCCATGTATTCCATCTACGGTCAGGCGTTCTAATTGCTGGAGGATAAGAGATAGCTCTATGAAATTTTTGAAGTTGAGTAAAGCCAGCTGGCTGATTCTCTCGGCCGGCGTTTTTATCGTCGTGTTGGCCGGACTGGGCATCACCCGTTCCCAGCAGGTCAAAGAGCAGGGTAAGCTGGAGGATGAGCTCGGTATCTCTCAGAAGAGCCTGAATAATCTGCAGGTCACGGATTTAAAAGCCCGACTTGATGAAATACAGCAGCAAGTCGAAGAAGAGCAGCTCGAGCTTGATGAAGCTAAAAGCAGGCTGGACAAAACGGTGGTGAGCGTTGACGTTACCGACCAGTTTTTCTCCATCGCCTACTATTGTAACGTGCTAATCATGTCGATGAGCACCTCCCCGATACAGACGAGTAGTTATGAAGGAATTGGTCTTAAGGCGACGGCTCTCAGCGCCTCGGCGAGGGGTAATATAACCGATATCATTCAATTCGTGATAAGTCTGAATAATGATTTTACTACCGGTCTGGTTAAGTCATTCCAGATAGATATTCCGAAAGACGACGTTACTCTCCCGGCACTGAACGTTCAAATGGTCATATATTCTTATGAAGGAACGCAATAATGGCTAAGAACACGACTACTCTCTATATCAGCGATACTGGCATCCGGCTAATGGTCACCCGCGGTAAGCGTATCACCAAGCTGGCTGATATGCCCCTGGACGTAAACCTGGCTGACATCAATAGCGAAAAAGAGGCCGAGCTTGTTACTAAAATCAAGCTCCTTTTTAAGAGCAACCGGATCGGCGCCAGGAAAATCATCCTCGGTTTGAGCGGCTTGCACTGTCTCACGCGCCCGGTGTCCTTGCCGGAGCTGCCTAGGACCATGCTTGACGAGGCCATAACCCGGGAAGCTAAAAGGGTCCTGCCGGTGCCGCTGGACCAGCTCCATATATCCTGGCAAATTATCTCGTCCGCCGAAGGGAAAATCCAGGTGTTCGTGGTGGCGATACCGAAGCACATCGCCGATGCCCTGGTGAGAATCCTCAATAAAACGGGATTCAAGCCCTATCTCATGGATATCAAACCTCTGGCGCTGGCCAGGGTGTCCCGGGAGGCTACGGCCATCATCGTCGATATCCAGGCCAAGGAATTCGATATTGTCATCATGTCTAAAGGCGTTCCGCAGACGGTGCGTACCGTGCCTTTCCCGCAGGAGTACCTGGCGCAGGCGGACCGGATGTCCATTGTCCGGGATGAGTTGAGACGGACAATTCAGTTTTATAACTCCAACAATCCGGAAGATTTCATTCAGCCCAACGCCACCTTGCTCGTTTCCGGTGAGCTGGTAGACGAGGCGGAGACCATCGAGTTCCTCGGCCAGGAGCTGGGCTATAAAGTGTCCCTGCTGGTGTCGCCGTTGAAGTGCCTCAAACAGCTCGACCCGTCTCATCACCTGGTCAATGTGGGGCTGGCTCTTAAAGAGCTGGTTAAAGAGTCCGGGCCATTATTGCCCAATTTCAATACTTTACCGCTGCCTTACCTGCCCAAGCAGATTCCCAAGGACCGTTTGATGGCTGTTCCGGCGGCGGTGGTGGCGGTTGGGCTGGTCGTTTTGCTGTTTTTCACCGTTCAGAATGCCGCGGCTAAAATAGAAAAGGACCAGAACGAGCTCGATATGACTACCAAGCAGCTCGCAGCAAAACAGGCCCAGAAAAAAGAACTCAACCAGAGCGTTGCTGCCGCGGATAAAAAACTGGCTGGTATCATTTCCAGCCGTGAAAAATATACGGCGGCTCTGGAAAACATGAACACCCGGGCGAAATCGATGAATAATGACCTGGTGGCGTCAGTGGACAATGTCGTGACCGATCTTAATGTGTACAGGATATACCATAGTGGCACGCAGATGAGCCTTACCGGGATAGCCGCTACCGAGCAGGAAGTGATGCAGTACGTTCGCAAACTACAGGATACCGGCCGTTTCGCCGAGATTACGATATCTAATATCATCAGGGTCACTAGCGAAAATGCCAGCGATGTCATGGAATACTCCCTGGCGCTGAAGTTGGAGAAGCACTAAAATGGTGGATATCATTGCGCTGTTAAAACTGGCCAAGTCCCGGGGGGCATCGGACCTGCACATGGTGGTGGGCCGCCCCCCGTCACTGCGTATTAATGGTAGTCTTATGTTCGCCGGTGACCTGCCGGCTTTAACCGTTGACGACGTGGAAAAGTCGTTAAGACAGGTGGCTTCGGAAAAGCGCCTGGCCGAGTTCGAACGTTGCCTCGAGCTGGATTTCGGTCTTGGTCTTCCTGAAATCGGGAGGATCCGTTTCAATGCCGGCCGGCAGCGCGGTACGGTGAGCCTGGTAATGCGTCTCCTGCCGATGATCATCCCCGACCCCGAGTCCCTTGGAATTCCCAAGGTATGCACGGAGCTCATTATGCGGCCGCGCGGCCTGGTGGTCGTTAGCGGCCCTACCGGCAGCGGGAAATCCACCACGCTGGCTGCCATGATCGACTACCTTAACAAGGTGGAGAACAGTCGCGTGGTCACCATCGAAGACCCCATCGAATACGTGTATGAAAATAAAAGGTGCACCATCACCCAGCGTGAAATCGGCGAGGACACCCGTTCCTTTTCCGATGCCCTGAGGCACGTATTGAGGCAGGACCCGGACGTTATTCTCGTCGGCGAAATGAGAGACCTGGAAACCGCCTCGGCCGCGCTGACCGTCGCGGAGACCGGCCACCTGGTGCTGACCACCGGCCATGCCCCCAGCGCTTCTCAGGCCGTAGAAAGAATTGCCAACCTGTTCCCTCCCCACGAGCGCTACCTGGCGCAGTCTCGACTGGCTTCTCTGCTGCTGGGCATTCTCTGCCAGGCGCTGGTTCCTAAGGCGGACGGCTCGGGCAGGGTCCCCGCCGTCGAAGTCATGCTGGCCAACGCGGCGGTGCGGAACCTTATCCGGGATGGTAAGAGCTTCCAGCTCCCCAACGTTATCCGGATGAACACCCAGCAAGGTATGGAGCTGCTCGACCAGGCGCTGGTCAGGCTTTTCCGCGCCGGTACGATTACCCGCGAGCGGGTCTACGAGTTCTGTAACGACCGCGAGGAAATTGCCAAGCTTACCGGGGAGAGACAGGCCCACGAGGATGACGCCGCCCTGGCAATGCATACCCAGTTCAGCTAAAGCC
>CAYXOZ010000011.1:17381-19400 GCA_964467135.1 uncultured Dehalococcoidaceae bacterium | reverse complement strand
TCCAGTGCGCCGACCACCCGCGGCAAATAAACGCGCCACCAGAAATCGGCGGGGTTCGAAAGGAGAGCCGGATATTCATCCGCCTTCATATACTGGCCCTCGACGTACTGGTAGAGGGAGGCGTTATCCGGCAGGCCGTGGCCGGGCCACTTGTGGAGGCGGTGGTCGGTCATGTCCAGCGGCCTGCCGGGGAAAACCAGCGACGGGCCGGTGAAGGTATCCATATCGAACTCGGCGATGAACTTCAGGTAGGCTTTTTTCAGCTTCGTGAAGTCGTACATCACGTCCTTGAGCGTGTAGCCGGCGTAGTGTACGGGAAAAACTCCCGAAGGCAGCATGCAGGGCACGCGGTCCGGCTCTTCCAGCTTCACGGCCTTGATAAAGCGGGTCGCCCGCTCTTTATACAGCCTCTCCGCCTCTTTATTCTTAAATTTAATATCGGGATTGAGCCAGCGCTTGAAACGTTCCTCGCGCTTTTGCTGCCAGGTAAGCTTTTCCCAGTTCGCCACGCCTTCCATATTTTCCCCTTAATATGTCCCGTACTCTTTCGCGGCCTCCATCATGGCACGGAGGTTTTCCGGGTTCCCCTTGCTTATCCCCGCCGCCCCGGTCAGGATATAGCCTCCCCCCGGTGCGCAGGTCTCGATGAGCTTGCGGCAGGCTTCTTTGACCGCTACGGGCGTGCTGGTGACCAGCAGGGAAGCCGGCACGTTACCGGCGATGCAGGCAACGTCCCCGAGCGCCCGCTTGGCTTTGGCCATGTCCATGACCTCGAAGTACCAGACCACCGCCGACCGGGGCATTTCTTTTATTATATCAAGTCGCGGTTCGTAGTTGCCCTCGGCGAAGGGCATCGGCACCAGGCCTTCGTTAATCATGCCGAGCAGCACTTTCTTGAAGGTAGGCCAGTAGAACTCCTCGAACTGTTTCGGTGACATGAAGGACTTATCGCCCTTGTGCAGGGGCATCATGACCACCGGACTCAATGACATATCCGCCCCCCTTACCGCCCCCTTGACGATGATAGGGACGAGCCGCTCCATAGTTTCCTTTAGCTTGTCCGGCTGGCGGTACATATCCAGGACGATGCCCTTCGTGCCCCGCAGGACATCGGCAATGTTATCGAAGGGCGCGCCCGCCATCCCGCCGCCGCCGAACGAGGCATACCCCTCCGCCAGCGCTTCCCGGCTGACCTTGCTGACGGCATCGCGCCATCTGGCGATTTCTTCACCGGCTTCCAGCAGGGCCTCGAAAGCCCGCCGTACGTCCTCGCTGGAGAAAGACATCACCCAGCCGAGCGGGTTGGTCATAATAGGATTAAAAGGCGTCAGATACTTGAAGGACTCCAGGGCGCCCGCGGTGCGGGGCAAAAATACCCTCATCCAGTAGTCGGTGGGGTTCTCCATAAAATCGTCGTATTCCTCCGGCTGCATATAGATGCCTTCGACGTACTGGTACATGGGGGCGTCGTCCGGCAGGCCGTGGCCCGGCCATTTGTGCAGCTTGTGGCCTATCTTTTCGATAACGCGGCCGGGGTAAACGAGGCCGGGGCCCTGGAAGGAGTCAGGCTGAAAATCCCGATTAAATACTCGCCAGGCGTCCGCCAGCTTTTGGTAGTCGTACATGACCTCTTTTAAAGAGTAGCCGGCGTAAGTCGCCGGTAGATAGCCGGCGGGCAGAATCACCGGAACACGGTCCGGCTCTTCCAGCTTGATGACTTTTATAAAGCGCGTCACCCGCTCGCGGTAGGCCTGGCGGGCGGCGGGACTGACGAACTTAACACCGGGGGCTTCGAGCCACTTTTTGAAGCGCTCTTCCCGTTTTTGCTCCCAGGTCAAATCCGACCAGTTCTGGACGCCTTCCATGTTTCTCCTAATACTTTCCGTATTCCTTGGCGGCGTCCATCATGGCGCGGAGGTTCTCCGGCCTGGCCATATCGAAAGTCGTGCCGCCGGTGAGGATATAGCCGCCGCCCGGGGCGCAGGTCTCGATGAGCTTGCGGCAGTACTCCTTCATCTC
>CAYXOZ010000011.1:0-17281 GCA_964467135.1 uncultured Dehalococcoidaceae bacterium | reverse complement strand
AGCCGCCGCCCGGGGCGCAGGTCTCGATGAGCTTGCGGCAGTACTCCTTCATCTCTTTGGCGGTACCGGTGTAGGCTATCGAGACGGGCACGTTACCGGCGATACAGGCGACCCTCCCGACCTTCTTTTTAGCGTTGGCCATATTCGTCTGGTCGAACATCCAGATGCAGGCGGACTTGGGCATATCGGAAATATAGTCGAGGCGGTGGTTATACGCCCCCTCGGCTACAGGCATGGGGATTAGACCTTCCTCGACCATGCTCAGGAGCAGCCTTTTGAACGTGGGCCAATAAAAGACCTCGAACTGCTTATCGGACATAAAAGTGTCGTCGCCCTTGTGCAGGGGCATCATGATGACCGGGCAATCGGCGCCGTCAGCCATGGCGACCGCCCCTGAGAGAAGCTGGGGCAGGACGAACTCCATGCCCTCGTGGATTTTGTCCGGCTGGCGGTACATGTCCATGACGATGCCGTGCGTGCCGCGCAGGCTATCGGCAAAAACGTCAAAAGGGGCGACCGCCAGTCCGCCGCGGAACACGGGAAAGCCTTTCGCTTGAGCGGCCGCGGTGGTCTCCGCGTTGGCTTTGACCCAGGCGGGGAGGTGTTGGCTGGCTTCTTTAATGGCTTTAAACAGCTTCTGGAAACGGGGGTCGAGGCACATCATCATGAGTTGCTCCGGCAGGCCCTGGAAGGAGGAAAACGACGGCATATCTTGGAAAGGCTCGAAGACACCCATGGTGCGCGGTAGCAGCTTGCGCAGCTGGAAGTCGAAGGGGTCTTTCATAAAGAGGTCGTATTCGTCTGCCTGCATGTAGACACCCTCGACGTACTGGTAAGAGTGGGCGTCATCGGGCAGGCCGTGGCCCGGCCACTTCATCGTTTTGGCTTCAAGGATTTCATTAACCGGCGCCTGGAAAAACAGGGTGCCGTCGAACGTATCGGAGTCGTACTCATCGACGAACTTCAGCCAGACCTTTTTCATGAGGGCGGGGTCGTACATAACGTCCTTGAGGGGGACGCCGGCGTTCCAGGCGGGGAACCAGCCGGTGGGGATCATGCAGGGAACGCGGTCGGGGATTTCCATTTTAGCCGCTTTAGCCAGCCGGGTAGTCCGGGCTTTATAGTCCTTCTCCCCCTGCTTGCTGACGAATTTAACGTCGCAGGGATTAATCCACTTTTCCAGGCGGAGGTCGCGTTTCTGCTGCCAGGTCATTTTCGACCAGTTTTCAGGTCTGGTAAACACTAATTATTCCTCCGGTACAGATATAGATTCTACCTGTCATTGCGAGGAGCGAAGCGACGTGGCAATCCCTATCTAGCGCAGAAGCGAATGAAAGAGATTGCCACGCCCCGATTTATCGGGGCTCGCAATGACAACCCCTTTTTATTTTTTATTTTTAATTTGTCTCTTTGATTTTTGAGCTTTGACTTTTGCTTTAGTTTTGTAAGTGCCGTACTCTTCCGCGGCTTCCATCATGGCTTTAAGATTTTCTATTTTGCCGTTATCAATGCTGGCGCCGCCGGCCAGCATAAAACCGCCGCCCGGGGCGCAGTCCTCGATGAGCTTTTTACAGTAGTCCTTGACCTGCCTGGCAGTGCCCTTAATGACTATAGACGTGGGCACGTTGCCGGCAATGCAGCAGATGCCGCCGAGGATTTTCTTCGCCTCTTTCATATCGGTCTGGTCGAAGTACCAGACCACGCCGCTCGGGGGCGTATCCGTAATCTGCTTGAGTCGGTTGGTGTAGCGTCCCTCGGCGAAGGGCATGGGCACCAGGCCTTCGTTAATCATTGCCAGGAAGAGACGGCGCAGGGTGGGCCAGTAAAACTCCGCGAACTGTTTATCGGACATGAAGGCGTCATCGCCTTTGTGCAGGGGCATCATGCAGATGGGACTGGCCGAAATGGGGAAGTTTTTAATGTTGGTCTCGATAGTCCACTGCAGATAGTGTTCCATGGCTTCATGCAGCTTTTTCGGCTGGCGGAACATGTCCCTGGCGATACCCTGCGTACCGCGTAAAGCGTCGGCAAAATGGTCGAAGGGCGCCCCCGCCATAATCCCTCCACCCCACAGGGAAGGATAGCCGCGCTCCCTGATATACTGGTTGATTTCCAGGCCGGCGTCCATCCACTTTTTTTGCTCGTCCACGAGGCTCATGAGGGTCTCGAAAGTCTTTCTGATGTCCGGGTCGGTGAGGGCCATAAGCCAGAAATTGCCCATGATGGCGCTGAAGGGCGGCAGCTTGCGGAAAGACTCGAAGAGGGGAGTGGTGCGGGGCATCATAATCCGCAGATTATAGTCGGTAGGGTCCATCATATATCTATCATATTCATCCGCCATCATATACTCGCCTTCGACGAACTGGTTCATGCTGGCGGTAACCGGCAGGCCTAGCCCGGGCAGTTTGGTCTGCTTGGAGCGGACGACCTCGGCTATCCGGCCGCAGGGGATAAAGCTGGGCCCGCTGAAAATATCCATATCCCCGAACTCAGCCATGTATTTTTTCCATATTTGATGGCCCTTTTTGTAGTCGTACATCAGCTCGTGGAAGGTGGAACCTCCCCAGTAAGCCGGGAAGTTACCCGTGGGCAGCATCACCGGCACGCGGTCCGGCTCTTCCAGCTTGATGGCTTTAATGAACCGGGCGACGCGCTGCTTATAAAGCCTTTCCGCCTCTTTGCTGACGAATTTCACGTCTATCGGGTTGAGCCATCTTTTAAAGCGCTCCTCGCGTTTTTCCTGCCAGGTCATGTCTGCCCATTTTTTCTCGACTGCCATATTAAATTCCCTCCAAAATAATAATGGTCGGGTTAGTACTTTCCGTATTCTTTCGCCGCCGCCATCATGGCACGGATATTGTCCGGATTGCCGATGTCCATATAGGCTCCGGCGGTCAATATATAGCCGCTCCCCGGCGCGCAGATTTCGATGAGCTTACGGCAGCGCTCTTTTACTTCCTCGGGCTTGCCGGTGCACATCACCGATACCGGCACGTTGCCCGCGATACAGGTGTGCCCCAGTATTTTCTTGGCTTTAGCCATGTCCATGTGCTCGAAGAACCAGATTGTCGAACTGCGGGGCATGTCCTTGATAATGTCCAGGCGGGGCTCGTAATCGCCCTCGGCGAAAGGCATCGGCACGAGCCCCTCGTTAACGAGTCCCATCATGACCTCTTTAAGAGTCGGCCAGTAGAACTCTGCGAACTGCTTATTGGACATGAAGCCGCCGGTGCCTTTATGTAGCGGTATGAAGACAATCGGGCAGGCGGAGGCATTACCCGAAGCTATTCCCTCGCTGATGGCTACGGGCGTTAGTCTGGCCATGGCTTCGTGGAGCTTTTCCGGCCTCTTGAACATGTCCATCATGATGCCGCGCGTTCCCCTGAAAAAATCCCCGACCATGTCGAAGGGCGCCTGGGACATGCCGCCCCAGACGTTAGGAAAACCGGCGGAAAGCGCCGCCTGGCTCACCTCGCCGACCGCCGCCGCCCATTTCATGGTCTCCTGCGCGGCCGCGAAGAGGGTTTCATAAGCCTGGCGTATTTGCGGGTCGGCGAACTGCGCGACGTATCCCACCGGTATGGCGACGAACGGGGTCAGGGGACTCATTTTCCGGAATGCCTCTAAAGCTCCTACGGAGCGGGGTAAAAAATACCGCTGGAGGTAATCGGCGGGGTCGTTGATAAGTAAATCATATTCCTCGACGGGCATGTATTCACCCTCGATATACTGGTGCGAGGTCGCATTGTCGGGCAGGCCGTGCCCCGGCCACTTTTGTATCCTGTAGTCGATCATGTCCAGCACTTTGGCCGGAAACACCAGGTTGGGAGGGAAAAAGCAGTCCATCTCGGGAAAATCACGCAGGAACTTCATCCAGGCGCGCTTCAACTCATCATAATCGTTCATCACTTTTTTCATGCTCGTGCCGGCGTAAACAGCCGGGAAATACTGCACCGGCGTGATGACCGGTACGCGGTCCGGCTCCTCGAGCTTGATGGCTTTGGTGAACCGCGTGACGCGCTCCCGGTAGAGTCTTCCCGCTTCCGGGCTGGTGAACTTAATTTCGGGTGAAAGCCATTGTTTAAAGCGCTCTTCGCGCCTTTCCTGCCAGGTCATATCCGCCCAGTTTTTAATGCCTTCCATACGATTGCCTCGCGATGTAAATAAAAAATCAAATCTCAAAACTTTAGATAAAAAATCAAATTTGTTTCTATCCTTAAGATATATTTTTGATATTTGAGATTTGACTTTTAAACTAATATACGCCGTATTCCCGCGCCGCTTCGATAATGGCGTGAAGATTGGCGGGGTCGCACTTATCGATGCCGGAGCCCAGCGACAGGATATAGCCGCCGCCCTTGCCGCAGACCTCGATGAGCTTGCGGCAGTATTCTTTGATGGCCGGGGGTTTCTGCGTATAGAGCTGCGCCGCGGTCACGTTGCCGGCGATACAGGCGGAGTTGCCCAGGATTTCTTTAGCCTTGAACATGTCCGTCTTTTCCATCGTCCACACTACCGACGAGCGCGGCAGTTCTTTGATAATGTTAAGGCGGGCTTCGTTATAGCTGCCGTCGATGACCATCATCGGGACGCAGCCTTCGTTGACGACACCGAGGAGGAGCTTGCGGAAGGTAGGCCAGTAAAACTTTTCGAACTGCTTGACGGACATGAAGCTATCATCGCCTTTGTGCATTGGGATGAAGATGATGGGACTGCGGGCCATGTTAGCCATGCCAACCGCCGATTCCACGCTGCGCTCCATGATCACATCCAGGGATTCCAGCAGCTTTTCCGGCTGGCGATACATGTCCATGACGGAGCCATGGGTGCCGCGGAGCATATCGGCAATAGTATCGAAGGGTGCCAGGGCTGCTCCGCCCATCAGGGGCGGATAGCCCATTTCCAGGGAAAGCGCGGCACATTCGCCGACGACTTCCTGAAATTTTGCCTGTTCCTGGCTGGCTTTCCAGATAGCCTTAAAAAGCTTCTGAAAGGCCGGGTCCAGGCACATGCCCATGAGGCGCTGGGGCAGCCCCTGGTACGAAGACATCGAGGGGATATCCGCCAGCGGGGCGAAGGCGCCCCAGGTGCGGGGGGTAAATTTGCGCAGGCCGAAATCGAAGGGGTCTTTCATGAAAAGGTCGTACTCGTCCGCCTGCATGTACTCTTTTTCCACGAAGTTCTGCATGGTCGCGCTGTCCGGCAGGCCGTGACCGGGCCACTTGCTCGTTTTATTATCGAGGATTTCGGACGCACGGCCGGAGAAGATCATGGGGGGGTCATTGGTATCCTGGTCGTAGTCCTTGAGCCACTTGATATAAGCGGGTTTTATCTTGGTGGAGTCGTAGAGCATGTCCTTAAGGGTATATCCGGCGTTATAAGCGACCATGCCGCCGCCGGTGATATGCACGGGGACGCGGTCCGGAATTTCCATCTTGATGGCTTTGATCATCCGCGTGGCGCGCTCTTTGTATTTTTTCTTCGCGGCCGGGCTGCCGAATTTCACGCCTTCAGCGGCAAGCCACTTTTTAAATCTCTGCTCGCGCTTTTCTTGCCAGGTCTTTTCCGACCATTCTTTTTCCATATCAATCCTTCCGGGATAACTTATTACAATTGGCAGCGCCCCTGCTCCTGAGAAATCCCCGGGGCCGGCGCTGCCAACCGTATTAAAGTTAAATATTACTCTTACTTGTAAACGCCGTATTCTTTAGCCGCCGCCATCATGGCGCGCATATTTTCCGGATTGCCTTCATCCACGCTGGCGCCGCCCGCGAGGACATAGCCGCCGCCCTTGCCGCAGACCTCGATGAGCTTACGGCAGTGCTCTTTGACCTGCTGGGGCGTGCCCGTCATCATCAGTGAAGTAGGCACGTTACCCATGATGCAGCACCTGTCGCCGATTTTCTTCTTGGCCTCGAAGATATCCGTCTGGTCGAAGTACCAGGCCACCGTTCCTTTAGGAAAGTCGCCGATGATGTCCAGCCGTTTGTTGTAGCTGCCTTCGGCGAAGAGTACCGGCACGATGCCCTCGTTAACGAACGCCATCACTACTTTTTTGAAGGTAGGCCAGTAGAACGTCTCGTATTGCTTCACGGACATGAATGTATCGGCGCCCTTGTGGAGGGGCATCATCACTATCGGCGCTGCGGCATCAGCCACGGAGTTCATAGCGTTGTTGATAGTTATAGGGGTAATTCTCTCCATTGCTTCTTGGAGTTTTTGCGGCCGCTGGAACATGTCCATCATGATGCCCTGGGTGCCGCGCAGCGTGTCTCCGATGGTATCGAAGGGGGCTTTAGCGAGGGCGCTCATCACGCCGGGGTAGCCCAGCGCCAGGGCTTCGGCAGCGACCTCGCCGACCGCGGCGATCCATTTCAGGCTTTCCATGCCGGCTTTTATCATCGCGTTAAACCCCGCCTGCACGTCTGGGTTAGCGAAAGACAGGAAGTCCGCGGTGACAATTTCCTGAAAGGACGTCCACGGGGCTAGGGTGGTAAAGGCTTTGAACGCTCCGAAGACGCGCGGCAGATAGGTGCGCAGCCAGAAGTCCGAGGGGTCCCTGATGAGGGCGTCGTATTCATCGGACTTCATATACTCGCCTTCGACCGCCTGGTAAGAAAGCGTGTTTCTGGAAAGGCCGTGGCCGGGCCACTTGTACAGCTTATAGTCCACGGCTTCAAGCGCCGGGCCGGGCGGCACCAGGACGGGGGGAACATAGGTGTCCGCTTCGAGCTCGTAAAGCACCTTGCGCCAGGCGCGTTTCAGCTCGTCGAAGTCGTACATGACGGTAGCGAGATTGGTGCCGGCATAATGAGCCGCGTATAAGCCCATCGCCGGCAGAATGCAGGGCACCCGGTCCGGTTTCTGCAGCGTAAAGGCCTTGATGAACCTGGTTACTCTCTCTTTGTAGGCTTTCTCAGCCTGAGGGCTGGCAAAAGAGACACCCGGCGGAGAAAGCCATCGCTGGAAGCGTTGTTCCCGCTTTTCACCTGGAGATAACTCCGCCCATGCTTTTGCCATTTTACTTAATCCACTGCTTGGTCAGCGTCACCGCCGCCATGGCGTCCTTGCCGTAGGCGTCCGCTTTGGCGTATTTCCTTACCTCGTCGTCCATCTGGCCGCCGCCGATCATTATCTTGAGGTTCTTGCGCAGTCCGGCTTTTTCCAGCGCTTCGACGGTCTCTTTCATGGCATCGAAGGCGGGGGTCAGGAAGCCGCTCAGCCCGAGGACCGGCGCCTTGGTATCCTGGATGGCTTTAACGAATTTTTCCACGGGAACGTCGACGCCGAGGTTGGTGACCTCGTAGCCATTGACGTCCAGCATGAAATCGACGATGTTCAGGCCGATATCATGAATGTCCCCGGCCACGGTCCCGATAACGACCTTGCCGAGCTTTTTAACTTTGGCGGTCGATGCGGTAAGATGGGGTTTTACAAGGTCGGTCACTTCTTTAAGAAGCTCGCCGGAAAAGACCAGCTCCGGGAGGAAGTATTCGCCGCCGGCGAAACGCTTGCCGACGATTTCCATGCCCTTGCGGCTGTCCTCCAGAATTTTCAGGGGGTCCTCTTTTTTGGCGAGTCTCTCTTTGGTCAGCTTGATAACCTCATCTTCTTTAAGGTCCGCCAACAGGTTGACAAAATCTCCAGACATACCTTAATCCTCCTTCTTCATATATGGTATTCCTGAGAGTAATGTGGGGGTTTTCATTCGGTTCCCGTAGCCCCCACCAGTCGTAGGCAGTATATCAATGCGCCCGAAAAAAGTCAACTTTTCCATAGTGTAAAACAGCCACTCCCAGCCTATCTTAGCCGTCCTTTGGCTTTACAAAATCGGGCTTTTGGGCTAAAATAAAAGCGTTTTATGCGGGTGTAACTCAGTGGTAGAGTGTTTGCTTCCCAAGCAAAAGGTCGCGAGTTCGAATCTCGTCACCCGCTCCAGAAACCCCGCTGATGTGGGGAAAAAGAAAAGAGGGGCTGAATGGCCCCTCTTGTGTTGTTTTAGTCGATTATAGCTCCCGGTAGCTCTGTAAGCGCCCGTAGTCCATCATGCCGCTTTCGGCGATGTTCTCGATTTCGATGCCCGCCTCGACGGCGGCGGCCACCGGGTTAAGTCCGCCGAGCTGGATAAGCCCCACCCGGTTCAACGCCACCGGAATCTGGCAGAGCGGCTCGCTGATTTCCCCCAGGGCGTATATCCCGACGATGCCGACCGCTTCCAGCTTCACTTTTATCTCTTCAACGACTTCCCGGGCCGGCGCCGGGATGGTGCGGAACGCCCCCAGTATTTTACCGTTGCCCGTCCGCGCCGCCCGTCCCACGCTGGTCATCTTCGCCTGGATGAACTGCTCCGAAGGGTCGGTGGACGTGGCGGCGTACTCGGTAAGCGCCACGAAACGCCGGGGCTGGCGGTTTTTGATTTCCAGCACGCCGCCGAACCGGAAATCCGTGGGCACGCCGGCCTTGAGCAGGACGCCGTTAATGGTAGCGCCGCAGACAGTCGCGAACCCGATTTTGCCTTCGGGCACGACCACGCTGCCGAGCTTTTCACCTTCCCCCGCTACCGCCACCAGCCCGCTTACGCACATGCCGGCTTTAAAGGCATCCTTCATGGCGGTCAGGGCTTTTTTGAACCTGTCTCGACCGATAATCGAGGTGTTTATCGCGACCTGTCCGGTGCGTTTAACGGGGTCGAAGGTGGTCAGGTAAGCGAGCAGCTCCAGCTTGTCCCGCACAAGTCCCAGTTGCTGGGGGGCTAGCGCTTCCTTGACCTCCTGCCGGCCTTCCGGGGTGAGCGTCCGTCCGTCGCGACCGCCCGGCTGGGTAAAACCCCGCTCATCGGCGATTTTCAGGTGGTACCTCACCCCCCGTTCGCTCAGGAAAACGCCGTCCTGCGCCAGCCGGCGGGCTATCTGGATAGAGCCCAGCGGCTCCGAGGACTCGCTCAGCACTTTCAGGATGGCTATCAGCTTGTTTTCGGCGTCCGCGCCCACAGGCAGGTTCATCAGTTGCCTTTCCGCTCCCTGAAACGGTTATTAAGTTATTATATTACATTTATAGTATCGGCAGGTACTTCTTCGTTTCGTATTCGGTCACGTGGATGCGGTACTCGTCCCACTCTTTTTTCTTGTTCTCGATGAACGAGTTAAAGACATGGTCGCCGAGGGCTTTTTTCACCAGCTCGCTTTTCTCGGTAAGCTGGATGGCTTCGAGCAGGCTGGCGGGCAGTGTCCTGATGCCCCGCTTTTCCCTCTCTTCGGTGGTCATTTCGTAGACATTTTCTTCGATGGGGTCGGGCGGTTTAAGGCCCTTTTCGATGCCGTCCAGTCCGGCGGCCAGCATGACGCTGAAACAGAGGTAAGGGTTGCAGGCGGGGTCCGGCGACCTGAATTCGATACGGGTAGCTTTTTCCCGGCCCGGCCGGTATTCGGGCACGCGGATGAGGTCCGAGCGATTGCGCCGCGCCCAGGAAAGATACACCGGCGCTTCGTAGCCCGGCACCAGGCGTTTGTAGGAGTTTATCCACTGGTTGCAGACGGCCGTGATTTCGGGCGCGTACTTTAACAAGCCCGCGATAAAGCTCCTGGCTTCTTTGGATAGATGGTAAGAATCTTTAGTATCGAAGAAGGCGTTGCGGTCGCCGCGGAAGAGCGACTGGTGGACGTGCATGCCGCTGCCGTTGATGCCGAAGACCGGCTTGGGCATGAAAGTGGCGTAGGTATCATGCTTGAATGCCACTTCCTTGACCACCAGTCGGTATGTCATGACGCTGTCCGCCATGGTCAGGGCGTCCGTGTACCGCATATCGATTTCATGCTGGCTGTCGGCGACCTCATGGTGGGAGTACTCTACCCCTATTCCCATTTCCTCCAGCTGGAGCACCGTTTCCCGCCTCATATCGATAGCGGCGTCGCGCGGCGTTAAGTCGAAGTACCCGGCTTTGTCCAGGAACTCCGTGCTGTTGAAGTTCTTAAAATAGAAGTACTCCAGCTCCGGTCCCACATAATAAGTGTAACCGAGGTCGGCGGCTTTTTTAAGGTTCCTTTTCAAAACGTTCCGGGGGTCGCCCTCGAAGGGCTGGCCGCCCGGCATCAGGACATCGGCGAACATGCGGGCTTCGGCGTGGTGCTCCCGCGGCCGCCAGGGCAGCAACTGCCAGGTATCGGGGTCGGGGAGGGCGACCATGTCGCTCTCGTCGATGCGGGCAAATCCCTCGATAGACGACCCGTCGAAACCCATGCCTTCCTCCATCGCCCCTTCCAGCTCTTCGACGGTGATATCGAAGCTTTTGAGCATGCCCAGGATATCGGTGAACCACAACTTGATGAACTTGACGTCCTGCTCCTTGGCTTTCTTCAGGATGTAATCCTTAGCCTCTGCTTTACTTCTGCTTGCCATTTTTTCCTCCTGTTATTTTGTTATTTTAATCTTTTTCAGGCGTTTTGTCATTTTTTCACATATCGTCGACCTCACATCTGACTAGATAGCATTTTCATCCCTGTCGCCGGTGCGGACGCGCACCACGCTTTCCACCGGCAGGACGAAAATCTTGCCGTCGCCGGTCTCGCCCGTCCTGGCGTTACGGATAATTGCCTCCAGCGCCGCGTCCACGTCCTCGTCGAGGACCACCAGCTCAACCTTGACCTTGGGGAGCAGGTCCACCCGGTATTCCCCCACCCGCCACTGCAGCGGGATGCCTTTTTGCTTGCCGCGGCCGCTGACCTCGCTGACAGTCATGCCGAAATAGCTTTTTTCTTCGAGCGCCTTCTTGACGGCGTTTAACTTTTCCTCGCGGATAATCGCTTCTATCTTCTTCATCGCAGTAGACCTCCATAAGCCCTTTCGCCGTGCTGCGAGAGGTCCAGACCCACCGTCTCCTCGGTCTGGCCTACCCTCAGGCCGATGGTAATGTCGACCAGCTTGCCCAGCACCCAGGTTACTCCGAAGGCGAAAGCCCCCACCGTGACTACCCCCAGCAACTGTTTTAACACCTGCAGGCCGTTCCCGGCTATCAGGCCGTCGGCGCCGACCGGGTTGGTAGCGAGCGTGGCGAAGATGCCGGTGGCGAGGGCGCCCCAGATGCCGCCGAGTCCGTGGCAGGCGAAAACATCCAGGGAATCGTCGAATCCGAGCTTTATTTTCAGCAGGACCATGCCGTAGTAGCTGATGACAGCGGCCGCCGCGCCGATGGGAATGCCGGCGAGGGGCGGCACGAAGCCCGCAGCGGGCGTTATGGCTACCAGTCCGACCACCGCGCCGGTGACCGTGCCGAGTATGGTAGGTCGGCGGTGAATCCAGGAAACAATCATCCAGGTGAAGGCCGCCGCGGCCGCCGCGGTGTTGGTGGCGACGAACGCGCTGGAGGCGAGTCCGCCGGAGGTGAGAGCGCTGCCGGCGTTAAAGCCGAACCAGCCGAACCAGAGCAGCCCCGCCCCGAGCGCCACCAGCGGTATGTTGTTGGGCTCCATGGCGTCCCCGGGGAAACCGCGCCGTTTGCCCAGCAGCAGCACTAATGCGAGCGCCGATACTCCGGCGTTGATGTGGACGACCGCCCCGCCGGCAAAATCGAGGATGCCGAGCTTGGCCAGCCAGCCACCGCTGCCCCAGACCCAGTGCGCCACAGGGACGTATACTAACGTCAGCCACAGGGCGGAAAAGACGAGCAGCGCGCTGAATTTAACCCTTTCCACGATAGCGCCGGTGAACAGGGCTACCGTGATGATGGCGAACATCGCCTGGAATATCATGAAAGCCAGGTGGGGGACGGTCGTGGCATAGACCGACGAAGGCTCCTGTCCCACGTTGGCTAAACCGAGAAAGTTGAATCCCCCGATAACTCCGCCGTGGTCATCGCCGAAGCTCAGGCTGTAGCCGTAGAGCACCCATAGCAGCGCCACCAGTCCCAGGCAGGCGAAGCTCATCATCATGGTGGAAAGGAGATTTTTCCGCCTGACCATGCCGCCGTAAAATAGCGCCAGGCCGGGTGTCATCAGCATGACCAGCGCTGAAGATATTAAAAGCCAGGCAGTGTCACCAGTATTGACCATAAGTACCTCCCGACTATCTTGATAATTCTAGTGTAGTCGGGCAATGTTTCCTTTAAATTACAATTGTGTTAAAATTGTGTTACATGCGGTAAACGATTACCGCATTTTTTCACTTGGCAGCCTTCATCCTTTAAAGACGCCGTTTTTTAGCGGAGGCCTCCGTAAGCCCTTTCCCCATGCTGGGATAGGTCAAGCCCCACCGTTTCTTCGGGCGGGGTTACTCTCAGTCCCATCGTCATGTTTAAGAGTTTCCCCAGGAGCCAGGTGACGCCGAAGGAGTAAGCGCCGATAGTGACAATTCCGATGAACTGTTTCAGCAGCTGTTGGCCGCTGCCCGTAATGAGACCATCGGCGCCGGCGGCGTTGACGGATAGCGAGGTAAAAACGCCGACGCACAGCATGCCCAGGATGCCGCCGATACCGTGAACGGCGAACACATCCAGAGAGTCGTCAAAACCGAGCTTGGTTTTAAATAATAACATGGCATAATAGCATGCCAGGGCGGCGGCAATACCGATGGGCACCGCCGCCACCGGGTCAACATAGCCGGCGGCCGGGGTTATTGTCGCCAGTCCGGCGACAGCTCCCGTAACCGTGCCGAGAATAGTCGGCCGACGGTGGAGCCAGCTGATTATCATCCAGGTAAAAGCGGCGGACGCGGCCGCGGTATTGGTGGCGACAAAGGCGCTGGCGGCCAGGCCGCCGGCCGTTAAAGCGCTGCCGGCGTTGAAGCCGAACCAGCCGAACCAGAGCAGCCCGGCGCCAAGCACGACCATGGGTATATTGTTCGGCTCCATGGCGTCCTGGGGAAAGCCGCGACGCTTGCCCAGTAGTAGCACCAGAGCGAACGCGGAAATACCGGCGTTCAGATGTACTACGGAGCCGCCGGCAAAATCCAGAACACCGAGTTTGGCCAGCCAGCCGCCGCTGCCCCAGACCCAGTGCGCCACCGGGCTGTAGACCAGGGTTAACCAGAGCAGGGAAAACACGCACAGGGCGCTGAACTTTATCCTTTCCACGATGGCGCCGGTAATCAGAGCTACCGTGATGATGGCGAACATTGCCTGGAATATCATAAAGCCCAGGTGGGGCACGGTGGTGGCATAGGCAGGAGAGGGCGCCTGCCCCACATTTCGCAGACCGAGGTAATCGAACCCCCCGATGATTCCGGCGTGGTCGGCGCCGAAGCTCAGACTATATCCATAAAGCACCCAGAAGACCCCGACCAGTCCCAGGCAGGCGAAACTCATCATCATGGTGGAAAGGAGATTTTTCCGCCGCACCATGCCCCCGTAAAATAGCGCGACACCGGGCGTCATTAGCATGACGAGAGCGGATGAGATTAAAATCCAGACGGTATCCGCCGGACTTAGAGACATGGGAACCCTCCGTAACGCCGTATCTTTATATGATAGGGGGGAAATGTTACGAATAGATTACGTAAGGGGGAAAATACCTGATATCAGGTTATTGGAGTTCGGAAACTAGGTTTTTATAAACCTGTAGCCGATATTGCGCACGGTCTCGATATAGATGTGATTCGCATCCTCGATTTTGCTGCGGAGTCGGCGCACGTGTACGTCCACGGTGCGGTCGCCGCCGAAGTAGTCGTAGCCCCAGATTTTATCGAGCAGGGCTTCACGCGTATAGACACGCCCCTTGTTGCCCGCCAGCAGCTTGAGCACCTCGTACTCTTTAAAGGTAAGCTCGACCAGTCTTCCGTCGATGGTCACTTCGCACGTGGCCAGGTCTATCATCAGGCCTTCGCACTTTATCTGCTCGCCCTTCTCGTTACCGGCGGTTTTACGCAGGACCCGATTTATTCTTAGCGCCAGCTCTTTCACGTCGTAAGGACCGGCGATGAAGTCGTCCGCATCGAGTTGAAAGTCGGTCTTTTCGAGCATCTTTTCCGGGATGAGCGCTATTAACGGCAGGTTTTCGCCCTGTTTTATTTTCCTGATGATTTCCGGGATGGCGGGCGACTGTTCGTCCATTTCGTAAAGAAGGACGTCGGGTTTCGCTTCGGCAATCGCCTCCCGGACGCCATTGTTATAGGACGTGAGCCAGCAGGCGAGGTCAGCCTGTGCCAGACTTTTCCTGAGCTCCGCCCCGTTTTCTTTATCCCGTACGACCAGCAGCGCGCGTTTCATCGCTTCACTCCAGCGCTAGCAGGCGTAAGGCTGCCAGCGCGGATAAAATTTGCTAAACCTGTCTTCGAGTATTTTACCAGCATCATAGCCGAATTCCCCGGTAAACTCAACTGCATAACGTTTGAGGGTATCATAATTGGTCTCACCCGCGTCGGCAAATACCTGTTTCATCTTATATCTTTCAGAGCGGTATACGGCAACCGTTTACCGTATACTAATACTATCATGTCATATCCGCTTTGTCAACACTCCCGTTTATGACATTTATATCTCATTTTATTAAACCTAACTCACTCCTCCTCTCAGTTTCTCTCAAATTAAAAAAAACATGAATACGAACGCTTTTTTACCTAATGTTTAGGTGCACTACGAATAATTTTATGGTTTGTTTATCGCCAACGACGTAAGATAGGCAGACAAATATCTTACCGGTATTTTGGGACTGGCTCTAATTTGAAAAAAATATTGGTCCACCACCGCGTTGCCAGACGCCCCGGAGTCCCCGTGGCGGGCCCTCCGTCGGGCTTAAAACCGGTTTCTGATAACCAGACCATCACTCGGTTTAATCCCTCGATATTGAACCTCGGGGATATCAGCCTGCCCTGCCGGGAAAAAGAGGCAGTGGCGGCCGTGCTGGACCTCACCGGCTTTACCACTTTTTGCTCCCAGGTTGATTCCTATCTGGCCATCCCCCGCTTCCTCAAGGACTTCCTCGACTGGTTTTTCAACAGCATCAGGGACGGCCTTTCCGAGGAGATGTTCGATGGTCGTAAAGCGTTCTGGGCAGACTTCCCCGTGCTTATAAAGTTCCTGGGGGACGGCGTCCTGCTCGTCTGGGACACGCAAAAGATGACGGAAGATGAAATTTGCCGCCTGGTCACGATGCTCTACGGTCTTTGCCGCAACTACCGGCAGGTGTTTTATCCCCAGGTCAGCCGGGTGGTGAATAAACCCCCGTCGGTGCTCCGCTGCGGTATCTCCAGGGGCAAGGTCTTTACCATCGGTAACGGCAAAGACTTCGTCGGGCACTGTATAAATAACGCTTCCCGACTCTCCCACATTAATTATCTGACTTTTTGCTTTCCGCATCGCGGTTTTCCCGTCAGGGAGCATCTCCCGGCCGATGAGCTGCGGCCTTTCGTACCCAAATATGTCTCTATCCGCGGCGTCGGCGATAACGAGCTGGTCTGGGTGGTCAGAGAAGAGTTCTCCAGACTTCCCGACAGGGAGCAGGGCCTGTTCCGCAATTTTGAAGGGTCCCCGCGTTGACCATGACGATGTCGGTAAGGCTGGCATTTCATTAGCTTAATTATTGTCTGATAGAGAGTGAGGGTTCTCGATGGATATCAAGCCGGGGTCAATTCAACCGGTAACGGCCCTGTTGGGACGGGTAGAAGGGGCTGATAAACTCAGACCGGAGTTGATTTCCGAGACGAACAAGAGAGCCAGGCCGGTATCGCGTTTGACGCAGATGCTGGAACAGGTCATTAAGATGGCGCAGACGGTCCTGGGGGTTGAGGCAGCCTCGATACTCCTTTTCCGGGACAATGACCAGGAGCTGTACTTTGAGGCGGCTTCCGGACCGGTGGGCAAGGTCCTGAAACAGGTGAAACTGAATAGCCATTACGGCATCGCCGGGCAGGTCGCCCGTACGGGCAAACCGCTGGTCGTTAACGATGTCACCCGCAGCGAGAACTTCCATAAAATAATAGACGACACCACCGGTTTCGGTACTAAATCGCTTGTCTGCGCGCCGCTCATCGTCCACCGCCGCATACTGGGTGTTATCGAAGTCCTGAATAAAGTGGACGGCACTATTTTCGGGGAAAAGGACCTGGATATTGTCCTTTCCGTCGCCGCGACAACGGCGGAAGCGATTGAGAATACCCGCCTGCACCAGACAGTCCTGGACACGTTTAAAAACACCATTGCCACCGTGGTGTCCGCCATCGATGCCAAAGACCCCACCATGCGCGGGCACTCCCAGCGCGTTACGGAGTACACCCTGCTGGCGGGCACCTATTTTTCGCTTACTTCCGAAGAAATGGAGACCCTGGAATATGCCAGCATGCTCCACGACATCGGTAAATTGGCCGTCGACTCGCGGATATTGAACAAACCCGAACCCCTGACGCCGTCGGAATGGGACCTGGTGTATCGCCATCCCGCTATCGGAGCCGGCCTCCTGAAGGAAATCCCCTTCCTCGAAAGTGCCGCCGAGATTGTCCTCCATCACCACGAAAGATATGACGGGCAGGGATATCCCGAGGGACTGGAAGGCGAAGCGATACCCCTGGGGGCCCGCCTTATCACGGTGGCCAATGCTTTTGATACCATGACTATCGACCGCCCCTTTCGACCGGCTCTCAGTATCGAGCAGTCGATTAAGGAGTTGAAAAGCGGTTCCGGTAGCCAGTTCTGCCCCGAGGCCGTTAAGGCTTTGATATCCGGGCTTCACCTGAACGTTCCGAAGTAGTCGCCCGGAAGCCGGCGTCCTGATATGTCGCGGTCTTAAAGCCGCGGCATTTTCTATTTATGGCCCCGGGACTATCCCATGTGCCAGCCCCGCAGGCTTGCGCAGAAAAGCTAATAATAGTATTGTATGCATAGGTATTTTTACCCTTGAGTGCTACGACCAAAACAGGTATCCTATAGTATAGGTGGACCCGGTTTTGCGGCGGCGGTGCATTCAGCATTCAGCTTCAATTGAAAATAGGTCGGCAGAGAGAGGAACAGGCATGGCTGAGTCAGAGAAGGCAACGACGACTAGATTGGATGGGCTCCTGGCGGCGTTCAACGGCGAAAAATCCGAGCTTGTCCCGATATTACAGCGCGTGCAGCGGGAGTTCGGTTACCTCTCGGAAGAAGTGATGCGGCGCATCGCCCACTTCACCCGTGTCCCGGAGTGCTCCGTCTACGGCGTGGCGACTTTTTACGCTCAGTTCAAGTTCGTGCCCGTGGGACGCAGTATTATCAGAGTCTGCCGCGGTACCGCCTGTTATGTTAAAGGTTCGCCGCGTGTCCTCGAAGAAATGGAAAAGCAATTGGGCATTAAGGCGGGGGAGACGACAAGCGATATGGAGTACA
>CAYXOZ010000010.1:0-19594 GCA_964467135.1 uncultured Dehalococcoidaceae bacterium | reverse complement strand
GGGCGTAGGGAAATACTACCAATACTACTAATACTACCAATACTACAAATACTACAAATACTACAAAATATTACAAATACTACTAATACTACCAATACTACCAATATTACAAAAATGTCAAATATCACCGGGGCTGAGAGGATAATAGCTGACAAGTCACAGAGCGGAGCTCAGTACTTTACCTGAAAATCAGTGAAGCTACCGGAGTACTCACCCCAGTTAACCACGACGTCTTCCACCCTGGCGGCCGGCGGACCCACCTTAAGATAATCGACCAGTTTTTCCAATCGCTTTCGCTCGCCCTCCGCCCTCACCTCCACCCGGCCATCGGGCAGATTAACGACGTAACCGGTCAGGTTCAACTCCCCGGCGCGACTCTCCACGGAAGCCCGGAAAAAGACACCGTGGACCCTACCGCTAACCGTCGCCCGGAGCGAAGCCAGGTCAGCCATCAATAACCTTCCTGACTCTTCTCACTCTTCCCGGAAGGGCTATTCCTCTTCCTCAGGTTCCCTCTTCTTCCCCTTCCTGATTACCTCGACCTCAACCGGCGGGGCAATAATTGTCACCGGCGCTATTTTTTTAGTATCCTTTTTTTGCTTCTTCTTTTCGCGCTTGGTATAGTCTCCCTGACGACCCATAATAACACCTCTCTACTGTATTACAGGCACTTTTATACGAGTTTAGCAGATAAAGCCTATTCCGTAAAGCGGGAGGCGAGCCTTTCCAGCGCCAGTCTGGCCGCTTCCGTCTCCGCCAGCTTTTTGCTCCGGCCAGAGCCTACTCCCAGGACCGCGCCATTGACCGCGACCTCCACTGTGAACTCTTTATCGTGGTCCGGGCCGGTCTCCCCTACCAGACGATAGGCAGGAGTCTGCTGGAACCTGGACTGGGTGACCTCCTGTAATTTTGATTTAAAGTCGATAGCGGCTTCGGGGCCGACCAAATTCCGCCACTCTGCGGCGAACAGCCTCATAACCATAGCCGAGACAGCAGCGATACCAAGGTCGAGGTAGACGGCGGCGATAACCGCTTCCAGCGCCCCCGCCAGATTGGGTGTTTTACGGCGGCCTCCGCTGCCCTCCTCCCCTTTACCCATGAGAAGATAATCGCCCAGGTTTATCGCCTGCGCCACGCGCGCCAGAGTGTCACGGCGCACTAAAGAGGCACGCGCTTTGGTCATCTCGCCCTCGCTGAGACCGGGAAACTGACTATATAGCTCCCCAGCGACGACAAGGCCAAGGACAGCATCGCCTAAAAACTCCAGCCTTTCGTTATGGTTGCCGGCGTAGGCGGGATTTTCATTGAGATACGAGCTATGGACGAGCGCCTGTTCAAGCAGGTGAATCTTCCTGAATTGTACTCCTAAAGCGCTTTGCAATTCAGCGATATCAGGCATGAAAGACATCCTTTGGATAAACAATAAACCGTTAAGACGATGGTGTCAAATGGGGGACTTCGTTATTGTCCCAGATACAGCTTCATGCTATAATTTAGCTATCACTGGGGAGTCGTCTAGCGGTAGGACAGCGGACTCTGGATCCGTTTATCGAAGGTTCGAATCCTTCCTCCCCAGCCAGTCCGGGGGCATTCCGGACTTTTCTTATAGAAAATTAATCCACTACTGAAAAGGAGACAATTAATGAGGCGGAGCTTGCTGGAACGCCTGGACCCCGAACTTAAAGAACCGATAATGATGTTAATGAGCCAACCCCAGCTTATGTCTTTCGATGATTTACCGGCCGCCCGCGCCGCTTCGGTGCAGATGATAGCCGCCATGAAAGCACAGATGCCGGATATACCGGCTGTCATTACCGAAGACAGGACGATACCGGGCCCCAAGGGAGCCCCCGATTTGACCGTGAGAATCTACCGCCCCGAACGACTATCAGGATTAGCACCGGCATTGCTTTGGATTCACGGCGGCGGCTATATGCTCGGCAGTATTGAACAGGAAGATTTTATGGCGAAACAATTCGCCGTGGGGGGAGAATGCGTGACAGTTTCGGTAGAATACCGGCTGGCCCCGGAGAACCCTTATCCGGCGCCACTGGAGGACTGTCATGCCGCTCTGAAATGGCTGGCAGGTCAGGCGAAAAGATTGAGCATCGACCATTCTCGAATCGCTATCGGAGGAGCGAGCGCCGGCGGCGGACTGGCATCCGGGTTGGCCCTTTTGACGCGCGACCGGGCTGAAGTGCCTATCATGTTCCAACTCCTGGTCTATCCCATGATCAACGACTGCAATGTTACGCCCGCCAGCGCGAGTCTGCCGGACACCCTTTTCTGGACGAGAGAAGCTAACCGCATCGGCTGGAGGTGCTACCTCGGTTGTGAGCCGGGAGGTAAGGGGATTTCCTGCTACGCGTCGGCTTCAAGAGCCACTAATCTCGAGGGGCTGCCGCCGGCATATATCGCGGTGGGTGACCTCGACCTGTTCGCCCAGGAAGACATCGAATACGCCAGGAGACTTATCGAGGCAGGGGTGCCTACGGAACTCCACGTATATCCGGGAGGCTGCCACGCTTTTGACATGATGGTGCCCGGCGCCAATATTTCCAGAAAGTTTTCCGCTGATATCCACCAGGCATTAAAGCGGGCACTCCATAGCTGATTTCTATCAATAGAAGAGACAGCGATGGTGTCTATTTTTAGCATACTTTAATAACAGGAGGAGAAAAAATGAAAGACTTCGCGGGAAAAGTGGCGTTTATCACGGGAGGGGGTTCCGGGGCGGGACTCGGGCAAGCCAAGGTGTTCTCGGAAGCGGGCTGCAAAATATGCATCGCCGATATACGGCAGGACCACCTCGACGAGGCGAAGGCGTATTTTAAAGACAAAAAGGTAAAAGTACACACGATAAAGCTGGATATTACCGACCGCAAGGCGTACGCAGCCGCCGCCGACGAGGTGGAAAAGGTGTTCGGGAGCCCCCCGCAGCTTTTATTCAATACCGCCGGCGTTAATGCTTTCGGGCCGGCGGAGGCTTCCACCGGCGAGGATTTCGACTGGGTCATCGGTGTGGACCTGTTCGGGGTCATCAACGGCATGGTGACATTTGTACCGCGGATGATTAAAGCCGGTAAAGGCGGCTATATTTGCACGGTAGCTTCCATGGGAGGCTTCATGGCATCATCCGGCTGCACTCCTTATTCCGTAGCGAAAGCCGGGGTTATCATGCTGATGGAATGCTACTGGCAGGCGCTCAAGCCTTACGGAATCGGCGTAACCTGCCTCTGCCCCGGGGGTATTAAATCCAACATCGACCAGTCGGCTTTAACCCGCCCGAAGCATCTTGCCAATACCGGGTATAACACCGATGAGAAGACAATGGCATTCGAACACAATATATACCAGACCGTAGGTGTCGACCCCGTAGAGCTGGCAAAGATGCTAAAGAAAGCCATTGAAGACGAACAGTTTATTCTTATTCCGGCGATGGGACCAGGGATGGACCCGGGCGAAATGCTGAGAGGAACGCTCGAACGTTTTGTTGATTTTGCCTCCCCAGAAGGCATGAAGCGCTATGAAGAAAAACAGAGAAAGCGCATGGAAGAGATGATGAAACGCATGCCGCAGGGCGGTCCAAACCCCTACGCGGGGGCGGCGGAATCCGGGTGGGGCGCGGCCAAGAAAGACCTAACGTGGGTAAAAAACCGGCGGGGCATGCCGTAATACTGAATGCGTAGACGTTGACCGAGAATAAAGATAACGCCCTACATATTATCTATCGGCGAGAGTTTCTCCCGGAGGTTTTCAAAGGACAGGCGGAGCCTGGTAACGACCTCGGGCAACCTTTGAACGCGTAAAGCGGGGCTTATCAGGGCGCGCCGCATGTTCTCAATCTCATCGACGACTCTGGTGAGTAACGGTGAAACCTGGGTGCCCCTGATTTGCGATGCCGTCTTAATCAGCGAATTACCCTTGTGCGTCATGGCAATAAGGTCGAAATTAGCCTGACGGTTATTCGCAATCAGGAAAGTGATATCAGAGCTATCCAGCAAACGGTAATCAGAGAGGAACTTCTGCACCGTAGCGGCCCAGTCCCGGATATAACGCAAAGCCCGGTTGTGACGGGAACTCCTCCCCGTTAAAAAGTTCCACAGGTCAATGATAATTTTTACTATTTTTGCTAACGTCTGCATCACTTTATCAGCTCGAAAGCTACTATCATCGTATCGGCGAAATCATGCTGAAGTCTTTGCAGGTTATCAAATAGAGAATTATCCTCGTCGGCGAGCTTTTCCCGGATAATACGCAACTCCTCGACCGTCAGTCTGGCCTTATCATTTACCTCGCCCCCGAGATATTTAGCATCGTTGAGAGCTACTTTAGAGCTCTCGATTAACCTATCAAGAACCAGTCTCAACTCTTCAGAGCTGTCCAACGGAGAGCTGGAGGCGGGGGGTTTTTCCTGGCGGTACTGCGCCAGAACGACGACGCCGTTCCTGGCCCAGTTATGTAATCGGCTAACGGCGCGGTCCCGATGGTATTTTCTCAGGCTGACGAGGAGGAGATACAGAGCGGCACAAACAACCAGGCCGCTGAAAATATCGGCGTAGTCAGCGATAAAATTAAAGACATCAAAAACCACCGGGTTTTTAACGAGTACGTTATATATCGACCGGATAAATCCGCTACTATCCTCAAAAGTCCAAATGACGACGATGATAATAACGATTACCTGTAAGACGATAAGCGCCAGGAAAAAAGGCAACCGTTTCCCGAACACGACCCTCATAATACATATTATAACATCAATCGTAAACAAGCAGTAACGATATGCCGAACCTCTCCAAAACCCAGGAACATGAACATTATGTAATATAAAACCACCTCCCGATGAGAGAAATATTTACGGATAATTAATTTGTTTTTAATAAATATTTATGCTCGGTATACTACCCGGGATATAAAATCTATTTGTCAATATTAGTTAGTTGCGGTTATGTGCGGAATCGGGCGTTAGAAGGACAAGACTATGGTGCTTATTTTCCACAGGAACAAAAAACAGATTTTACCTCCACAGGGCAACGGAATTGCCGGTATGGACATGGAAGAGTACCAGACCAGAATCGGGCTGCTCTGCGACATCGCGGAAGAAGCCGGGTCCATCACGGAGGTATCGACGCTACTGGAAAGGATTTTAAGGGCGACCCAGCATAGCGTCGGCGCCTCGATTATCACGTTGTTCCTGAACGATGATACCAAAGGCCAGGTCTATTCCCCGGTCTCCGTCACCAAATTCGAAGACGAGCCGCTTCATGAAGTCGACGCCATAGAATCAGAAATTGCGGGCATCGCCGCCAGTAACGTCACGCCGGTACTTGTTAATAACATCGCGGCAGATACACGTTTCAATCCAAAAGGCAAAAAACCATCCGATATTGCCATCCGGTCCATCATCGCCGTACCAATAATGAGAGGAAAAAGGGTCATCGGCGTACTCATCGCGGCGAACAAAGAAGACAGCGGCGATTTCACCCCGCGGGACTTCGAAGTCATCAAGGGGTTCGCGTCGACGGAAGCGCTTATCCTACTGGTATCCATGGAAATAACCGCCATCAATAACGTCAACCAGCTGACGCTCGACCATGCCCTGCTGGAGGGATACCGCAGCACCGTCCACGAGCTGGCGACCGCTATTGACGTCAAAGACAGCTATGCCTACGCTCACTCCCGGCGCGTTAAAGAATACGCCATACTGGCGGCGCAATCGCTCGCGCTTTCATCGCAAGATATGCAATCCATCGAGTTCGGGGCACTCCTGCATGACACCGGCAAAATGGGCATCGGAAGGGACATCCTAGGCAAGCCCGGCCCGCTGACGGACGAGCAATGGGAAATCGTCCGCCAACATCCGCAAAAAGGCGCCGATATCCTAGAGGACATCCCCTATCTCAAAGAAGCCAGGAACATCGTCCTCTGTCACCACGAGAGATACGACGGGAAAGGCTACCCCAAGCAGCTCAAGGGTGATGAAATACCGTTCGGCGCGCGCCTGGTAGCTGTCGCCAACGCTTTCGACACGATGACCACCGACCACTCGTACCGCCCCGCTATAACCATTGACGAAGCCATGAGGGAGCTAATTGAATGCACGGGGACCCAGTTTTGCCCCAAGGCTATCGAGTCTTTCGTGTCGGCTTTTAAGAAATACAACGGTCACCTGCCCGTCAATAAACAATCAAAGGAAATAAAAGCGAAAGCCTCTAAAGAAGCCGAAAATCTGAAAGTAAAAGCCAAGAAAGAAACCAAGGAAACCAAGAAGCCGGCTAAAGAGCCGAAGGCCGCCGCCGGCAGTAAGGATACGGGGATTTCTCAGGGGAATATCCGGCTGACCGTACCCATCACAGTCCACACCGAAGAAGTGAAGAAGTTCGGGGAAGGGCTACAACGGATAGAAGGCGTCAATGTCCTCATGCTCAGTCACTCCGAGGAAGAAGGCCACCTGTTCCTGCTCTCACTCGAGAGACCGACAACCCTGATGCAATCAATCAACGAGATGCCGCAGGTGGAAAACGTCGAGAAAAAGGGCAAGGAAATCGTGGTGACCCTGAGGGACGAGCTCAGCTAAAAATGCCCGGTCTGGTGGGGAACCCACCAGTTTCCCGGGGAAACCATCTATTTATCTATCACCACTAAAAAGGAAACCTCGCCGGCATTCCCCACCGCCCTTTTTATCCACATGATGTCCGCCTGATGGAAGACTCCCGAAGCCTCTATGTTCCTGGCGAACTCCACCACGGGCGGTGGACTATCCGCCGTACCGCTAACGACAATCTGGCCTGCCCGCATATCAATTGAATCAAAAGACATGGCAGCCGGCATAGCGATAAAAAGTCGCGATAGGTCTGCCACATATGCCTCGGGGGTCAGAATCGCCTGATTCTTTTCAAGCAAGACCCGAGCATCGGCGGAAAGCCTGGCGATATCCTTTTCAACCTGCGCAGCCCGGTCAACGAGGGCAAGAGATTGGCCGAGCGCCTGTTGCGACTGAGCCAGCTCCGACTGAAGTCGCGTTACGTCGGTCTGCGACTGATGCTGCAACCAAAAGGCAGCGACCAGTAGACCAAGAGCCAGCACCAACGCGACAGGCAACAACAATCTTTTCACGATTTCACCGGGCCGTGGTGCGGCTTTCCGCCCGCGCACGACATTGCCCAGATTTAAACTCAGGAACGGGGTCGCATCGGCGGCCGGCGCCGGAAGGGAGTATTTCAGCACAGCGCCGAGGTTAGCGGCGTACTCATGGACCGGCAGACCCGGAGAGACATCCAGGGGCGGGACAAGAGGTACGACCCTATAGCCGGTTTCGCCCTGAAGCGATGCCGCTACCGCGGGGTCGGCGGAAAGCTCACCAGTCAAAAAGAGGGTCGCCGTTTCCGGGAGGAGTTTTTCCGGATGACTGTCGTTGTAAAATCCCACCATTCTGGTCAGCTCGCCAGCAAGTTTACCGATGGCGTCCCCGAGCTGCGCGGTAGGGCCGGACGAAGGCACGGTATGCATGCCTGAAGGAATGCCGCCGGTGACCAGCGTGATATGCGCGAAGTCCGGCTCGAAATCAACGATAATACCATCGCGGCGACGGTTCAATTCAGATAGCAGCAGGTGCTTGATATCCAGGATACAGGGCCTGACACCGGCGGCGGCAAGCGTCCGTATCAGGGCATCCACCGGCGGCGGCGTAACCCCCAGCACCAGACACTCCCATTCTTCCCGGCCGTCCGGAAAAGCCTGCCAAGAAAGGTACATGTCGCCGAGAGAAAGGGGCAATTCCTGCCGAGCGGCCCTCGTGACAGCCTCGCTCAAAGCAGGCTGCGCCATTTTCGGTAAGGAGATAAGGCGGTAGGAGAAGGGCAAGCCGTTAAAACTCAAAACCACCCGCTCGGAAGGGAGTTTCTTCGAAGCGAAGAGCGACTTAATCCGCGCGCCCGCGGTCTCCGGTTGCCGGATGATACCGTTGTGCATAATTCCCGGCAGGGGCATTTTGCCCCAGTCAACGATGGCGCCGCCCCGGGCGACCAGGTATCTCACGGCATCAGAGCTGATATTAAGCGTCGTCAACATCATTTTTTTATCCCTTAAATTGGCGGGGAGGAGGCGTAAAGTACAATATTCATACCCGCCGTTACCGGGGTGTTATCGCTAAAACCGGAAGAAGTTGCCTCACCCTGAAAGTTAACGTTCAGATTCGTAACGGTGAGCGATTCGTATATGCTGTCCTGCAACCCAGCTATCATAGCGGTCACCCCGGCCAGACTGCCGGTGAGGGTCACATCCAGTTTCAAGACGGTATAGGGAGAACCGTGACTTTCTGGCGCCCACCCCTCGATAATCAGCGGGACGGCCTCGACGCCGCAATCATTAGCGAGGTCAATAATATAGTCGATAACGTCATTACGATTGATAGCGGCCGGGAGGGCCGTATGCGCCGCCGCCAGGGCCGCCTGCGCCGCTTCCAGTTTTGTAGCGAGGTCATCCGGCGAGGCTTGCACCCCGGCGATTTTCTGATCGACCGCGGCTATCTGCCCGAGCAGCGTATCTGCCTCCGCCCGGTCCCCGAGGTGGTCCCGCCATACGAAGACATTAGCCACGACGACGCCGACTAACAAGACAGCCATGACTATTGTTGGCGAGGTGAATATTTTAGGCTTCTTCTTCGTTTTTTCCGTCATTTTCTTTTTCCGCCGTTATCCCATATACCAGGATAAAATCGTGATATTGCCGCTCGGGAAAGAGACCTCGGCGGTAACCGAGCTGCCGCCGGCGCCGGTAACGATTTCATAGACTGTGTTATCCGTATTGGTGACCATTACAGTTGTGACCAGGCCGTTAATCAACTCGTCCAGCTCATAAGTCACATTATCACCCGGAGAAGAGATATTATCGGTCAGGCCGTTATACGCCAGACGCCAGATGGCGTGCTCAGCGCCGCTATCGGCGGCGTACTGCGCGTAGACCGTCTCCCCGTAATGACGCGAGCCGATAAGACTGGTGCCGGTATGCCCCAAAAAGGGCGGAATTACCAAAGCGCCAAGCATGATAGCAATCAGCACCAGCGGCAATGCCTGACCCTTTTCATTGTTCTTCATTTTCAACTCTTTATCCCGTCGGACGCATAAAAATCTGGTACGAATGGTTTTCGCTTACCCCCCAGCGACCGTCCGGCGCGGCGACGATGTTCATATTGATGACCCGGCCGTCCACGGTAAAGACGACCCCGGTTATATTCCTAGCTACCGTACGCTCGGCGGCGCCGGAAATACGGTGCAACTCACCCTCTGACAGCGTATAACTGACCAAAGAGTCGTCCGGCAGGGTCAGGGTCAGGCCGCTGCCGCCGCTGGCCGCTTTAGCCGTCTGCCCGTCCCAGCTGACCCAGAAAGCGGCGTTCTGGACGGCATGCAGCGCCGCAACCTGGTCGTTACCGCGCTCCGGCACCGCGAAAACCTGCTGCACCGCCAAGCCCAGCGCCGCAACCAGAAAGCCGGTAATGGCCGTGGCGATCAGCATTTCCACCAAGGTAAAACCCCGCTCTCCTTTCATCGGTCCACCTTATAGTCCGCAACGGTCATGATAACGACACCTTCCCGGGTAATGTTAGCGGTGACTTTCTGGATAGATACATCAGCGTCCGGCACCGGGGTCACCCCTATAGAAATGCCGTAGCCGGACGGGGCGTCCACCGCAGGGTAGGTGGTCGCATCGGCATCATAAGGACAATTTTTAACATACTCCATCTGCGTCCGCGCCAGGCCCTGCGCCGTGACCTCCTGGTCGTTCTCCCTTACCGCCAGGGCGCCCCCGGACATCGCCAGAATCATCGTCAGCACGCCGCCGCCCAGCATAGCGATAGCCACCAGGGCTTCAACGAGGGCAACGCCCCGTTCGCCCCGGCGGAACAGAGTCCAGCGGGTCAATCTATAAAATCTTTTCATATTAGCCAACCGTCTGATATATCGAGTACAGCGGCGTAATAATAGCGATGCCGATAAAAGCGATAATCAGTCCGACGATGATAATCGAGGCCGGCTCAATCATCGCCAGCAGCTTCTGGACCCGGCGGTCGAGCTTCTTCTCGTAAAATTCCGCCATGGCGGCGAACGAGGAAGGCAAGGTGCCAGTTTTTTCGCCGATGCCGACCATGTCCACGAGGAGCGGGGGGAAAAGGGGGCTTTCTTTCATCGGCCGGGACAGGCCCTTGCCCTTGATAAGCTCCTGCCGTATATCATCCAATGCCCGCCGGATGGTACTGTTATCGATAGTGCCGGCGATGCCAGCAACGGTCTGGGGCAGCGTCAGCCCGGCTCCCAGCAACATAGCGCCACTGCGGCACAAGCGGCAGATATTACGCATTAAAACGATGTCCCGGATGACAGGAAGTCGCAACGAAAGAGCATCCAGCCAGCGACGACCGGCCGGCGACCGGAAAAACAGCCACAGCATTACCGCCAGGATCAACAGCCCAGCCAGAATGTAATATTTACCATCGACGATAAAACCCGCCACAGCCACCAGCAGGCGGGTCGGCAGAGGCAGGTCGACTTCAAGCGAAATAAAAAGCTGCATCAACGAGGGCACGGCCACCGTGGCGATGATGGTAATAACGACAAAGGACATCACTATCAAAAAAGCCGGGTAGGCAACCATGCGCCGGATATTACCGACGGTATGCGCCTCCTTTTCCATATAGCCAGCCACCAGTCTCAGGCCGCGGACTAAATCGCCCGATTTTTCACTGGTCCTGATCACCTGACGATAATGACTGGAAACCACATCTTGATATGGCACTAAAGCCGCGGAAAAAGCCATACCAGACGTAATCTGCCGGCCGAGGTCGAGGATAAAGCGGCGCGCGGCGGCTTTAGCGGTCTGCTCCGCCAGAAGGGACAGCGCCTGGACCGCCGGCATACCCGACTCCAGGAGCGTCGCCAACTGGGTGAAAAGGTCGATAACGTCCGCCTTCTTAACGGCATAAAACGCCGGGAAAAAGCGCTCGAGGGAGAGAGGGGGTCGCACTTTCTTCAACGCCAGGACGCGGTTATACCCGGCACCGAGCAAAGACGCCTCCGCCGTAGCTTCGGTCAGGGCATTGACGGTGCCCTCGACAATCCTTTTATCGAGCGTATATGCCTTATACTGATACATCAACCTATCCCCGGAAGGCTTTTAGTTAATCGTAAAGACGCGGCTCATCACCTCGCTGAAAGTGGTAATGCCTTCTTTGATTTTCATCATGCCGTCACGCTTCATCGTGAACATGCCGTCTCGTACCGCCTGCTCCTTGAGCGCGGCGACGCCGGCGTTACTAATGAGCATCTTCTGGATTTCCCGGCTGATGACGAGCAACTCGAAAATGCCCGTCCTGCCCCGGTAGCCGGTGCCGGCGCAAAGCTGGCAACCGTTGCCCCGGTAGACTGCGGTCAACTTTTGCCCCGTTTCCGCAAAATACATCTCTTGCTCGTCGGGCGAGGGCGCCAACGTGGCGCGGCAGTTGGTACAGATGCGCCGGACCATGCGCTGGGCGACGTTAGCGATAAGCGACGAGGCGACCAGCGCCGGCTCGACGCCGAGGTCTACCAGGCGCGCCAGCATGCTGACGGCGTCATTAGCGTGGATGGAGGAAAAAACCAGATGGCCGGTGATGGCGGCATGCACGGCCGTGACCGCTGTTTCCTTATCCCGGATTTCCCCCACCAAAATAACGTCCGGGTCCTGCCTTAACATCGCCCGCAGGCCGCCGGCAAAAGTCACGCCGGCCCGGGGGTCCACCTGGCTCTGACTGATATCATCGAAGCGATACTCGACCGGGTCTTCAATCGTCATGATATTGCATCCGCGGCGGTCGAGCTCGTTAATCGACGTATAGAGGGTGGTCGTTTTTCCCGAGCCGGTGGGGCCACCTACCAAAATCAGTCCGAAGGGGTATTGCAGGAGGGACTTATATTGTTTCAGGGGCCCGGGCAAAAAACCAAGCTCCGGCAGGGTAAACAGAGACAAAGACTTATCCAGGAGACGTAGCGTTATCCGCTCCCCATACACGGTATCCGACGAAGCTACGCGAATATCGATATTCCTGTCCCCGACATTGATAGAGAACTGGCCATCCTGGGGCTGGCGGGAGCGGGTAACGTCCATTTCGGCGAGGATTTTGATGCGGGAGGCCAGCTCAGCATGAGTCCCCATGGGCAGGGAGTCCATATCATGCAGCACTCCATCAATGCGGTAGCGCACACGGAGTCGGTCCGCCTGCGGTTCCAGATGGATATCCGAGGCGCGGTCTCTGACAGCCTGGGAAATAATGAGGTCGAGGCTCTCGGTCAGCGGCGTCCCCACGACAAATCCCGGGGCTTCTTCCTGTAACGCCGGCGAAATAAAATCGCTGACTTTCTCCTGGATTTCCTCGCTGGAGCGGTAATAGATATCGATAGCACGGCGGATATCGGCGGCACCGGCGAAGGCAACCTCGATTCGGGTATTCGTCCGGGCAAAGACATCGCTGACAGCGATATAGTCGTCCGGGTCCGCCATGACCACCACGAGGGAATCGCCGGTGATACTCAGGGGAATGAGGGTATGTTGCCGCGCCAGCTCTTCCGGCACGAGCTTCAATGCCTCCGGCTGGACGAAATGCGTCTTCAGGTCGATGAGGGGGACGCGCCAGATAATGCTGAGGAAAGAAGCCAGCTCCTCGGCGCGGATGAAGCCCTGGCTGACAAGCACATCGGTGAGCTTTCCGCCCCGCTCGCGCTGCAACTCCAGGGCGCGGCGCAGCTGCTCGGGGGTGATGATTTGCATCTGGACCAGCGCTTCCCCGAGATTGGCCCGGCGTTTGCCGTTGGTGACAACCATTAGCCTTTCTCCAGCTGAGGCACTTTCGCCCTGGACTGGACCGGCTCCTGTTTCTGGCGCTGGCGCGATACGATGAACTGAGCCAGCTGTTTAATATCCTGAGCGAGCTGGCTACCCGGACTGGACTGAACAATCGGCTGGCTTTCCAGATATGATAACTGGTGCGCTTTAGCGTCGAAAGAGACCGCGCCAGCCATCTCAACACCCAGGTTAGTCTCCAAATACGGCCTGATACCGGCGAGGGAAGCGCTGGGCAGGATACCCTCGGGGTCAACGAGGAGGGCGGCTGTCTTTTCCGGGGCGATACCGAGGAAAAGGAGCACTTTCACGACGTTTTTTGTCTCATAGATATCATCGAGCTTACAGCTGGTGGCGACCATGATGAGGTCGCTCTCGGCGAGGACCGCCCGGGCGAAAGGGGTGGGCTTAAAAGGGAGGTCGACGAGGAGAAAATCGGCGGCATCCCCCATCTTATGCAGCAACTCGATATTCGCGGAGGCCGGTCCATCCCCAATCGCGGCGTCGCCATCGATGTGTAAAACACTGACGCCCGAAGGCAGAATCTCGCAGACCGAGGGCGCCTTTTCATTATCATCGGCTTCGGTTTCCAAAACGACGCGGCCCTTTTCTGGAGACGGCGCCTCGACGGGATTTTTTACACCCGTTTTACCGCAGGCAACATCGACCAGCGTCACCTGCTTGTCTAAAGCCGCAAGGGCTCCCGCGAGGTCGGATAAAATCGTGGTTATGCCTAAATATTCGCCCGAACCGATAAAAGAGATAATTTTCGATTGGCCGGAAAGTTTTTGGGACAGGAGGCGTTCGACCCGGCTAATAATCGTGGCGGGCATGGCCGGCTTGGCGAGGTAATCATTGGCGCCGGCTTTGAACCCGATGACCATATCTTCCTCCTGGGCTTTGCCGGAGATTATCAAGATAGGCACGGGTGCAGTCTGCACCCCGGCGCGCAGGCGGCGGCACACCTCGAAGCCATCAATGCCAGGCAGCATGATATCGAGGACAACGAGGTCGGGCAGCTCTTTCTGGGCAGTGATAATCCCTTCCAGCCCGTTACAGGTCGTCAGGACCTGGTAACCCTGCCGGGTCAGCGCGTATTCGGTCATGCGCAGCGCCGTGGGGTCGTCCTCGATAATCAATATCTTTTTAACCATAGCGTTTCCTCGCAGGGAACCGGACTATGAACCCGGCGCAACCAGGGGCAAAGCAAAACTGAACGTGCTGCCCTGCCCTTCCAGGCTTTCCGCCCAGATACGCCCGCCGTGCGCTTCCACAATTTCCTTACAGATATGAAGCCCGAGCCCCTGTCCCGTAGCATCACCGCAGTTGCCGGCGCGATAATGCTCGTCGAAGATGGAGGGCATGTCGGCGGGGGGTATCCCGATGCCATGGTCTTTTACCTGCACCAGGAGCTCATTGTTATGAGCTTCCGCGCGGACGGTGATGGCGTTGTTAGCCGAGCTGAACTTAACGGCGTTGGTTATCAGGTTGAGAAGCACCTGCTTGATGCGCTGCCCGTCCACTTCAAGGTGGGGAAGGTTATTGGGGAGACTCAGAATGATTACATTTTTTTTTTGCAGAGCCGTTACCTGCGCGCCCTGGACCGCTTCGGTGATGAGCTTCTGCGGCGAGACAATCTCTTTATCCACCTGGAACGTTTTCTCGCTCTCGGGGCTCAACAGTCCGGATAAATCGTCGATAAGGCGATTCAGGCTTTCGCTCTGCTGGACGACGATGCCCAGGAACTCTTTCTGCGTTTTAACATCCGAGACGCCGTCCTCGAGCATCAGGCTGGCGAAGCCGGAGATAGAATGCAGCGGGGCGCGCATCTCATGGAGGACCGCCGCGACATAATCGCCGTCGACATGGCCAGAGGGCTCCGGCGCTGCCGGAGCGGGCGCCGGTTCTTTCTCAACACTTTCTAAAATGGCACGCGGGTCCTGGCTGGCGGCTTCCAGCTCATGCCGCGTCTTGGTAATTTCACCGATGGTCATACCGATAATATCCTGCCGGGCGCGCTTCATGGCATCGTTAGCCAGCTTAATGCTGGTCTCAGCCTCTTCTTTTAACTTACGGCTTTCCTCCTGCGCCCGGGCGACGACTTCCTGGAGCGCCTGCCTGGTTTTTTCCGCCTCGTCTTTCGCCCTACGGCTCTCTTCCATGGCCCTGGCGAGACCTTCCTCGGCGGCTTTCTTCACCATCCCGGCTTCTTCTTTAGCCTTCCGGCTCTCTTCCTGCGCCCGGACGATAGCGTCATAGGCGGCCTTTTTAGTCGTCTCCGCCTCTTCCTTGATTTTGACCATCTCGGCGCAAATGTCCTGATAGTTCTGCTGCTGGGCCTGAATGACGGTTTCCTGGAGCCTTCTCTTGACGAGCTCGGCTTCCTCGATAGCTTTCTGGCTTTCCGCGCGGGCCTGACTGATAGCCTGCTGGCTTTCGCGGCAGGCGTCCGCCGCCTCTTCCTTAGCTCGTGTCGCCTCCGCCAGAGCCCGTTCCAGGGCAACCTGGGCCTGCTGTTTTATCGCCTCGATTTTTTCGGTTTCCTGCCGCGCCCGATCCTGGGCCACGGTTAGGTCCGCGGAATACCGATTTTTAACTTCCTCGGCTTCTTTTTTTATTTTTTGGACTTCAGCTTCCGCCCGTTTCACGGCGAGACCGGCAGCCTCTTTAGCCGCCTGGACCTCATCCATGGCCTTCTTAACCTCCAGCGCCGCACCGCTCATCGCCTGCTGCTCGGCCCGGCTGACCATGACCTCGGCGGACTTTTTTTCCGCCACCGTTTCGTTTTTAGCCTGCTCCACCCACCCCTTGGCGAGATTTATCGCTTCTTCGGCATCTTTGCCGGACGCCTCCGCCTCGTTTTTAGCTTTCCTAACCTCCTCCCGGGCGCTCCGCACCGCTTCCTCGGCTTCCTCCCTTATTCTCTTCAGTTCCTCCTGCGCCTGCTGGACCGCCAGTTTCGAGGCGATTCTATCCGATTTAGCTTCCTCGATAGCTTTATCGATTTTCCGCTGTGCCTGTTCGCGGACCATGTCATCGACAAGCTCGCGGAGCTGCTTGCTCTGCCGGATCACCAGGTCGTAAAAGTCCTTCCTGGTCTCGGCATCGATGGTTTTATTCATGAAAAAGGACTTCGTCATATCGGAAATATTGTTGAATTGGGTTTGACCGCTGTTGAGGAGCTTTTTCGCCAGTCCGGCAGGTGTCCGGTCGCGCTGCGGCGCCGGACCGGAATCGTTATCGTCACGGTGTCCCTGCGCGACACTGCCCTGTAAAGCATCATCGAAAGCCCTGGCCAGGGTCTCGGCGCGCTTGACCGAAGCCTCGCTCTTTTTAAAAGCCTGGCTCATAGCCTGCCGGGCGACAGCTTTAGCTAGCTCGGCATCCTTTTGGGCTTTCAGGAGCAGCTCCTGCGCATCGATAACGACAGGCTCGTTTTCGGGACTGTCCGGGGATGCCCCCGAAACCGGCCCGGCGGACTTATCAGCTTTACTCTTATTCCTTGACAAGCCGTTCTTCAACGCTACTTTAATATCCATATGACGCTCCTACCAGATACCTGGCAACCAGCACCTTAAGGCCGCTATCAACTAATATCCGTCGTCATCCTGTGTCACGGTCCCGTTGACGGTGCAAGAATAATTTCCCGTGGTGGTCTGGAACCTCAGATAACCGGGATACAAAGGGGCACCATCAGGGAAATCCGACATGTCGGACGTACTCGTCGTTAAGGCTACCGTGGCCAGTCCATCTTTAGCCATCATGGCATCCATCGCCGTCTGCACGATGGATAGCTCGGCTTCGGCAGCCTGATCATGCCCGTAACCGATCAGTCCCGATACGTTAGGAATCATGATGGCCGCCAGGACTCCCAGCAGGGTAAACACGATCAGCAGCTCGACCAGGGTAAATCCCTTTTCACCCAAGACCCTTTTCACGAATTTTTTCATTTTTCCCTCCTTGAAGACTCCTTATTCATTAATTTTTGAGAGACGCTATAAAATCAATCGTCACATTATCGACTACGTATCCGGGAGATGCGGTTAGCTTCCGAGACCAGCGTTTTAACATCATCTTCAGTAAAGAGTCGCCAGCTTCTTCTATCCCGGAAGTCCTGCACATGCAGACCATCCACTTTCAACCAGCGTAAAAGCGTGCTGCGGCTGATACGGGCTAAACGACAGACCTCAGAGGTCCGGTAATAAGTCCTATCATTAATGCTAACCGGCATATTAACCCCTCCACGAAAGGTTTAATATACTTTTTTATATCACTCGCTACGGTTTGACACAGTCCGATACAGTTTGATGCAATCAAAATATTACTGCGTAAACTTCGTAACAAATAGCGAGACAGCCCCTAATTTAACTGGGTGAGACCCCTCATCATATTTGAGGATTCGCTCCTGGCGTACCTTTGTGTCCTCGCGTATGACGGTGTATACTGTGGAAAGCGGACGGCATAGAAATGGCAGACGAAGAGAGCGGCATCGACGAACTCATGCGTCTTTCGCGGCAGTTTACGCGGCAGCAGGAAGAGCACGACGAAAGGGAAAAGCAGCGCGAAGCGCAGGGGAAAAAGGTAAGGGGCGTCCTCCATGGACTGCAGGAGCTGAATATCAATATGGCCCTGCAACAGCTGAAAAACGTGGCTAAACCGGACATTATCAAGCAGGTGACAACGATGAAAACCGGCGGCGGCACCGACGACCTCCGCAAGATAATATCCGGCATGGCCGACGACCTTGAAAAGCAGCTCGGCAAGATATCAGCCTCCAAAGCGGAAACAACCTCCATCGTCAACGCCATGAGAACATTGAATATCCTGCTCGACCTTTACTTTTCCTTCCACTAGTCCGGGAATCCGATATTTTACACGCCGATTTTTCACCGCTATAATGTTATTAGTCCGGTAAATTACGTTTAAAAAATGAGTCCACTAATGAAACTGGGTATCGATATCGGGTCGGTGACCGCCAAGGCGGTCGTCTTCGACGAAGGCGATAATATCGTCGAAACGAGATACGTCCGCACCCGTGGACAGCCCGTAGAGACTATCCTCGCGGTACTTGAGGATATTTTAAAAAAATACCCCCCGGACAGATTTAAAGCCGCCGCGGCCACCGGCACCGGTGGACAGCTTATCGCCAGCCTGCTGGGGATACCATTTATCAATGAAATCACCGCACAGGCGGGCGGCACCGCCCATTTTCACCGGGAAGTGCAGACCATACTAGAGATAGGTGGTGAGGACTCCAAGCTCATCGTGCTGAAAAAGGAGCCCACGGAAGCCCTGCCTAAAGTGTCCGACTTTGCTATCAACGGAGTATGCGCCGCCGGCACCGGTTCTTTCCTCGACCAGCAGGCTTCGCGTATGGGCATTCCCATTGAGCAGTTCGGCGAAGTAGCCATGAAATCGGAGCACCCGCCGCGCGTAGCCGGCCGGTGCAGCGTCTTCGCCAAAAGCGACATGATTCATCTACAACAGGTCGGCACGCCGGTGCACGATATCGTCGCTGGATTATGCTTCGCCATGATACGCAACTTCAAGGGGCAGGTGATAAGGGGTCGGGATTTAGACAAGCCCGTTTCCTTCCAGGGCGGAGTTGCGGCCAATAAAGGCATCCGGCGCGCCCTGCTCGAGGTACTGGAGCTTAAAGAGGACGACCTCATCGTTCCTGAACATTACGCGGTTCTCGGGGCGGCGGGAGCAGCGCTGGCGGCGCCGGAAAACATTCTCCCGAGCGATTCTCTACAACGACTGCGCGACTATATAGCTAAAAGAGAATACAAATTCGTGACCCTGCCCTCCCTTAAGGGTGACGACTATCCCATAGAAATAGAGGCGGTGAAATCAGATTCCGCTCAACTGGTCGAAGCATATATCGGCGTGGACATCGGCTCCATCAGCACGAATGTCGTGGTGATAGATAAAGATAACAGGGTGCTGGCGCGGCGCTACCTCATGACGGCCAGCCGGCCTATAGAAGCCGTCAAGCAAGGCTTATTAGAAGTCGGGCGGGAGCTGGGGGACAAAGTCATTATCAAAGGCACGGGCTCAACGGGGTCGGGGCGTTATATGACCGGCGAGTTCTTCGGGGCCGACGTCATCCACAACGAAATTACCAGCCACGCTAAAGCAGCGGCGTTCGTCTGCCCGGAGGTGGATACGATATTCGAAATCGGCGGGCAGGACGCCAAATACATCAGCCTTCAGAACGGGACAATCGTCGATTTTGCCATGAACAAGGTGTGCGCCGCCGGCACTGGCTCCTTCCTCGAAGAGCAGGCGGAGAAGCTCGGCATAAAAATAGAGGAAGAGTTCGGCAGCCTGGGCCTGGCGTCAAAGCGACCGCTGGACCTGGGCGAGCGCTGCACCGTCTTCATGGAGAGCCAGCAGAACTACTATAAACAGAGGGGGGCAGACAAAAAAGACCTCGTGGCAGGGCTGGCCTACTCCGTCGTCAAAAATTACCTCACCAAGGTAGTCGAAGACCGGAAAATCGGGGAGCACATCCTGTTCCAGGGGGGCACCGCCTTCAACCGGGCCGTTAAAGCCGCCTTTGAGGCAGTGCTCGGTAAGAAAATCACCGTCCCGCCACAGCACGATATTTTAGGCGCGGTCGGCGTGGCGATGCTGGCCAGAGAAGAGATAGAAAACACCGGAAAGAAAACACGCTTCCGCGGGTTCGACCTAGCCAGCCGTAATTATGAACTCTCCT
>CAYXOZ010000009.1:9010-19889 GCA_964467135.1 uncultured Dehalococcoidaceae bacterium | reverse complement strand
TTCTGGTTGGCGAAGTGCGCCGCCAGGTGAAAAACGAAGTCGGGCTTGAAGGCGAAAGCCCGTTTTAATATCTCTTCGTCGAGAATGCTGCCCTCGATAAAGACCACCGGGGGGGCCGCGGGGATGTTCCATTTCGCGGCGGCGGAAAGGTCGTCCAGGACGATAATCCTGGCTGCTTCCGCGTTTACCAGGGCCGCCGTCAGGTTGCTGCCGACACAGCCCGCCCCTCCCGTGATGAGAACTTTCTTCCCTTTATAAGCGCTCAGATGTTCTCTCATTTTACCCCCTGCGCGTGACGTTTGAACGCCGCGAATTAAACTAATTATTACATATAAATACGCACTGAGCAAGGGTTCAGGCTACACTTGCCACCCTCAGATTTACACCTGAAAACAAAAGTACAGGGTATGTAAAAACTAATCTCCCACTACTAAGTTCCCATGCTTCACGTGTTGTTTACCTTCACGCCTGCTTTATTTATGCCTTATTTATGACGTTTGCTGTATTTTTTAACTATCATTCGGTAAGCGGGAGCGGAAACTGAAAAGGCGACTGGGCATCAATCTAGCTAATATCATCCTCATCTCCATCGTGTTGTTTCTGGCGGTCGATGTCGGGTTTTCCCTGTATAACCCGAATCGACTCAACGCCGTGTTGCCTTTCAGCGTTTTAAAGCTAATCGGGGGCGATGTCCAGGTGCAGAGCCGGTACACGCTGGCCTGGGAAAAAGCCGTCGACGGTATGGCGCTGGAGCCGGGGAGCCGGGTCAGGACCGAAAACAACGGGTACGCTTCCCTCAGCTTCTTCCAGGGCACGACCGCCAAGCTCGAACCCGGCACTGATGTCATTATCGCCGGGCTGGAAAATGACGAGCAAAACAATGTCGATAGCGTCACGTTGCGGCAGCAATCGGGTAAGACGTGGAACCAGGTGGCCCGCCTCGATGATGACAGCTATCATTTTCAGATAGAAACGCCTTCCGCCGGTGTCAAGGTGCAGGGCACGCTTTTCGCTACGGAAGTTGACGATGCCGGTAAAACTACTGTGCAGACCACCGAAGGCAGCGTCAGCGTGAGCGCGCAGGGCAAGGAAGTGCAGGTCGCGGCCGGTCAGCAGACCACGGTAAAACCCGGCGACGCCCCTGCCCCGCCGATACCCATGCCCGCGCCCGGCAGCGAAGTCCTCCTGACCATCGATAAAGCTGCCGGACTGATTACCGATCCCAGCGGGTCGAGCACCGGATACCTCGCCGACGGTGCAGCGACAAACCAGATACCGGGCTCGCAGCTATCGGCGCCGGATGCCGTGAAACAGACCATCCGCATCCCGGAGCCTTACGCCGGGGCTTATACCCTCCTCCTGCACGGCGTGACCGGCAGTGCCATCATCCGCATCGAGGCGTTTGCCGGCGGCAAGCCCACCGTGTCCTACACCGAAAATGTCACCGCCGATGACAACATGATATTGAAACTGCATCTTGACGTCCTCAACGGACTTCTGGGCAAAGAAGACAATGTCAAACCTGCGCCGTCGGCGACGACCAAGACGATAGAAACGGCTCTCGCTGCTCCCAAAGCCACTGGTCCGGAAGGGACGCCGGACACCGAGGGGGCGTGGTTCCGGGCGGATGCCAATATCGATGATAAATGGATCATCGTCGGCAGTATTGCCGTCTTACTGGTCGGTTTACTTTTAGTAGCCTGGAAAAAGATATAAAGACAGGGAATTAGAAAGACGCGATGCTACAGCTATCCAGCCATAATATCATCCAGTTCTCCTGCTTCGTCATTTACGCCATCATAATCGCGTTTGTCCTGAACTCGAAGCAGATGAAGCTCAGGAAACTGTATTTACTGTTCCTCGCTCCGGCGGCGGCCGCCTGCCTGTCCGGCCTCCTCACGAGCCTGCGCCAACCCTATGAGCAACTCCTGCTCTGGAAAATGCTGGTTATTCCGCTTTCCGCATGGGCGGTCATAGGTTACACCCATTTCATCACAGCCTACGTGGGCCATAACACCCGAAAAATCGTCAGGCTCGGCTATATCTGGCTGGCCGTTACCGCTGCCTTGGTCGCCTTCGGATATTTTACCCAGGGCGTAATTTTTCTGGACAACCCGCTCATCACAGCCTATTACGGGCATATACTGGATGCCCTGGTTTTTGCCAACGCGTTTTTTGCGTTAGCGCTCGCCCTTTTGCTCGCCAGAGCCCTTAGAAAAGCCGCCGACCCCGAAGAAAGAAATCGCACCACTTACCTGCTGGCCGGCGCCGGCTTTTTAGTCCTGGTATACGTCCTGGGGTTTGTCCTGCGGGACGCCAAAAATACCTATACCAGCATTGGCCTGGCTGGCAACGCCGTTATCATTACCTATACACTGTTGAAATACCGGCTGCTCAATATCAATCAACTGATGAAGAGGTGGGTAACATATACCGTCATCACCGTATGCGTTACGCTCGCTTACCTGGCGATGTTACTAATATTGAGCAACCTGCTGCGTCTGTTGCCGCCTCATCTGGGTATTCCCGCCACCGTCATCATGGTGGTCCTCTTCGCCTACCTCTTCAACTGGCTTAAAACCACCCTGGACCGGGCTGCGGACAGGCTTTTCTACGGAAACCGCTACCTGCACCGTAAAATGCTGCTCGATTTCGCGGAAAAGACAAGCACCTTCATTAACATCGAGGACATCGCCAATGCCCTGCTGGGACCGCTGGTAAGGGTAATCAGGGCCAGGCAAGTGGACCTGCTGCTCCCGGCCAACGACCTGTACTGCACCAAGTTCGTCGCCAGGCTTTCGGAGGAAGAGGACATTGTTCCTCTGGTGCTGCCTCACGACAGCTCGGTGGTCCGCTGGCTGGAAAGCAAAGGCCCGCTCCCGCGTACTACCCTGGTGACCAGCCCGGAGTTCAGCGGACTCACTCCGGAAGAAAGAAGCGCCCTTGACGCGTCCGGATGCGAGCTGTTTTGCCCCGTCATAAGTAAAAGCACCCTGGTGGCGATACTGGCCCTGGGTCAGAAACAGACCCGCGGATTCTTTTCCCGTGACGATATCGACCTGGTGGCGACACTGTCCAGGGAATCTGCAGTGGCGATAGAGAACGCGCAGATCTACGCCCGCGCCAAGGAAAAAGCGGATACCGACGAATTGACCGGCCTGCGCAACCACCGCTATTTCCAGGAGCGTTTTAGCCAGGAAATCGAAAAATTTACGCTATCCGGCGGCGATTTTGCGCTGCTGTTCATCGACCTCGATTTCTTTAAGACTTATAACGATATTTACGGGCATATGCTGGGCGACGAGATTCTCAAAGAGGTCGGCCAGTTAATTCGTAACTCCATCCGTACTACGGATATCGGCTCGAGATATGGCGGCGACGAGTTTGCCGCCATCCTGCTCAATACCTCCGCGGAAGGCGCTACCACGGTCGCCGAGAGAATCCGCGAGGGGCTGCAGACCTCGATGGAGCAGCGGGGCATCATGCTGACATGCAGCATCGGCATCGCCTGCTGGCGCGTCGACGGTATCAAGCGGGAAGCGCTGATTGAGGCTGCGGACAGAGCTCTCTACGCCGCCAAGACGGCTGGCAGAAACCGCGTTTGCCTGGCAAGCCAGACCAGCACTGCGGAAACCACGCGACCGGAAAATTCGCTCAAAGAAGCCGACGCCAGCGCCATCGAGAATATCGTCTACGCCCTGGCGGCGACCGTCGACACCCGGGATCATTATACCTTCGGCCACTCCAAGACGGTAAGCCGGTATGCCACCGAGCTGGCGGCTGCCGCCGGCTATACGAGGGAAGGTATCAAGAGAATCCGGGCGGCGGCGCTGCTGCACGATATCGGCAAGCTCAGTATCCCGGATAGTATCCTCTCCAAGACCGGCGGTCTCTCTGATGAGGAATGGACCATCATCAAGCGCCATCCTGAAATGGGGGTGGGGATTTTAAAGTACATCGTCGGTCTGCGCGGCTGTGTCGATGCCGTCCTCTATCACCATGAGCGCTACGACGGCCAGGGTTATCCCCGCGGACTTAAAGGCAATGATATCCCGCTGGACGCCCGTATCATGTCCATCGCGGACTCCTACGACGCGATGACCTCCGAGCGCAGCTACAAGGTTAGAAGGATGACCGAGGAAGAAGCCATTGAGGAAATGAAAAAGTGCTCCGGCACGCAGTTCGACCCCGCTCTCGTGGAGACCTTTATCAGCCTGCGCCAGAAAACGATATCCCTTATCGCCGGACTGGAAACAAATTGATTATTCCCCCGCTTTAGCGGGACGCCCACCGCCACTAAATCGGCGGCATCTTCGTGAAGCCTTCGCCCATATAAAATGTAAACAGGTACGTAATCATGACCAGTTCGATGAAAAGGGTTACGATGGCCAGTACCACGCCGCGCTGGACGTACCTGTACTTAGCCTTATTGATGCGGGCGACGCTATAAATCTGCCGGATATATACGTCCGAGATGGAAGACTCGTCCTGGATAGTCTTCTGGAGCGAGTCTTTATAAGCGGCAACGTCGGCGAACTCGGCTATTCCCGTGAAAAAAGCCGGGTCGCGGGCCAGTTCAATCTTATTTTCCCCGTTCGTTGCTTTCTGTCTTTTTATCCGGGGGCGTATCGCCATGATCAGGTTTATAATGGCCGTCAGGGCGCTGATGAAATACAGGATAATCAGGACGACCGTCAGGGGGTTGGTGGGAATAACGCGATAGTAGACGATGAAGAAGACCATGAACACCCCGATGATGGACAACATCGATATCGACTTCTGGTCGGCACGCTCGGAGAGACGGTTCTCGTTGTCCAGAATCCTGAGTATTATCGGCAGTACGGGTTGAGTCATGATAATCTCCCTTTCCCCGGGCGGGAACTGACTATGGTTTTTTCTCCACTTTCTTTTCCAGGATACGCCTTTCCTCGGGCGTGGTCATGATGATGAGCATGTTTTCCGGCTCGATGATGTAGTCCTGGCGGGAAGGATTATAGACCCAGTCCTCCCCCTTCTTCACGGCCAGCAAGAGGGTACGCGGGTATTCCTTCAGGTTAAGGGCTGACAGGGCTTGCCCGGCTAACGAAGGCGGCACGGGCACTTCCTCCACGCGCAGACTCTCGTCCTTGCCACGCATCATGTTGTCCAGGAAGTTAACGACCGTCGGGCGTATCATTTCGGATGCCATTCTCATGCCGCTGATATAGCCCGGAGATACTACGGAGTCCGCCCCGGCTTTTTTCATCTTTTCGATGTTCTTCGTCTCGTTGCACTGCGCTACCACCCTCACCGCAGGATTCAGCTGCTTGGCTGTCAGGCTTATCACCAGGTTCTGGTTATCGTCGCCGGTCACGGCGAAAAGCCCGCTGGCGCGCTCGATACCGGCCTTGATAAGGGTATCGTTATCCGTGGCGTCCCCTTCGATAAACACTCCCTCAGGCATCTTTCCCAGGCTTTTCTCTACCCTGTTCATATCGATGTCGATGATAACGTGGGGCCGGTTGGTTTGCCGCAGCTCGTTGATAATGTGGTGACCCGCCCATCCCATGCCGCATATGATGTAATGGTCCGTTGCCTTTCCCGCTAATTTCTCCATCCTGCGCCTCCTGAAGGACTTGGTAAGCTCCCCCTCGACAATAAGTGCCGTAACGTTGGTGAGCAGATACGCCAGCACCCCGATGCCGGCAACCATGATAAACATGGTGAACACCCGGGCGCCGATATTGCCGGAGATATCTATTACCTCACCGTAGCCGATGGTGGTGATGGTGATGACGGTCATATAGAGGCAATCGAAGAGAGGATATCTGCCTCCCCCGATGAGCCAGTAGCCGAAAGTGCCGATGATGATGATTCCGGCGAGCAGTATGCCGCACCAGACATATTTATTGCGCATCGCTAACCCCCATCATACCAGAATGGCGGCCGCCTGCGGCGTTCTGTTCGATATTCATACGATATTCCTACCGAAACTCATACTGCGTACCGGCCCCGGCAGTGCTATTATTCTCTCGGCATGGTCAAGGCGTTTTGACAATTCATCACTCCGGGACTATACTTGGGGATATTGTATTAGCCCCCGTTCCTGACAAAGTTCAGACAATAGAATATCAGAAATCGGGAGTACAGGCAAGCCTTCTCTGAAGAGATGGATGCCATGAAGAATAATAAAGCAGGTCTGGTGACAGCCTTGTAATAATAACCCCTCCCTGCTAAAATATCTTGAATTTGAGGCAAGTATTGATGTACCGCCGGATTTTCTCATTAATGGCCGTCGGAATCCTTGTCCCGGCTGTGCTCGCCGGCTGCGGGCCTAAAGCCGAACCGACGGAGACAGCCGCGCCGCCAATAGGTATGGTGGCGGAAATTCCCCAGGAGACGCCGACATCTATTCCAGCACCAACGCCGTCGCCCACACCGACACCCATGTCTACACCTGCTCCAACGCTGACCCCCACACCTGCGCCGGCGCCCGCGCCGACACCGGAGCCTTCACCCGCTACGCCGCTGACCATACTCTCTATCGGCGGGGGAGAGGTCTGGGTCATGAGCGCCGGCGAAGAGACCTGGCACCGCGCTACAGCGGAGACGACCCTCCAGCCCGGCGACACCATCAAGGCCCTTAACGACAAGGCGGTAATCACCTTTTTCGAGGGGAGCACCATCGAGCTCGAAGCTAACGCCCGGATAGGCGTTGACGAGATAGGCATCTCCCCTGCCGGCTCGACGACCATCCGCCTTTCGCAGCAGCTGGGCAAGACCATCAGCCGCGTCAAAAAGCTCGTCGATGCCGATTCCGTCTATGAAATCGAAACGCCGGCCGCCATCGCCGCCGTGCGCGGCAGTACGATGGTCGTGACCGTGGACGATACCGGCAAGACAGTCGTCGCCAATGAAGGCGGCGATATCAGGGTTATCGTGGACGGCAAGGAGTATATCATCCACGAGGGCATGCAGCGTACCATTATCCCCGGTCAGGAACCGGGGCCGGAAACACCTATTCATTCCTCCGGAGGGGGCGGCGGCAGCAGTGGAGAGACCGTGCTCCGCGCCAGGATGGAAGTCACCATGCAGGCCGCGCCGCAGGAAGTACGCGTGGGCGAAAATGTCACCTATACCTATACTCTGGTGAATATCGGGGATTTACCCTTCCAGAATATTACGGTAATCAGCGATATCGCCGGTTCAGCGACCTACCAGAGCGGCGACCTTAATAATAATTCCATTCTCAATCCCGGAGAGACCTGGGTGTTCCTCTCGGCTTATACCGTTAAAGCCACCGACCCCTCGCCGCTGGTGGCTACCGCAATAATATCAGCGACCACTTTCACGGCGGTCACGATAGTCGACACAGAAATTACGACGACGCCGATATTGTCCAGCCCGGGCATCGCTCTGGATAAGAACGCCGACCGCGCCATGGCGCATGTCGGCGACAGCATTACTTATACTTATACCGTGACCAACGCGGGGAATGTCGCGCTGGGGAATATCACGGTGACGGACGACCTTATTGAGGCTATCGCCATTACCGGCGGCGACGTTAATGAGAACGGGTTGCTCGATGTCACCGAAACATGGGAGTTCACGGCGGACTATCCGGTGGGCGCCCCCGCCCCGGAAACTCTGGTTAATACCGCCAATGTTACCGGCACTTATGATGCGGAAATTATCGTTAAAGCTACGGATAATTCTAGTGTAGCTATCCTGAGGCCTGGCATCGCCCTGGACAAGACCGCCGCCCCCGGCACGGTATTCGTCGGCGATAACATCACCTATACTTATATCGTGACCAATACCGGCAACACGCTGCTGGAAAATATCTCGGTGATGGATAACATCGTCGGGCCTATCACTGTCGTCACCGGCAACGGCAACGGGGACAGCCTCCTCGATATTGGTGAGACCTGGACGTTTACCGCCAACTATACGACCAGTTTCGAGGATGCCGGGCTGCTGGAAAATACCGCCAACGCCTCCGGCATGGACGCCCTCGAATTTCGGGTTAACGCCCTCGATAGCGCCGCGGTGACCGTACTGACAGGCGGCATCACGCTGGAAAAGTCCGCTAACGCCACGATGGTCCACGTCGGCGATAATATCACCTATACCTACACGGTCACCGCCCTCGGCAACTATGCCCTCTTTAATGTCAGTATAATCGATGACCGGTTGGGAGTTATCACCCGTTTCACCGGTGACACCGATGAAGATAATGACCTGGATACTGATGAGACCTGGGTATTTACGGCCAATTACACCGCTAATATTGAAGACCCCGACCTGCTGGTAAATACTGCTATCGCTTCAGGCATGGATAACTGGGAGCGCGATGTCATCGCCACGGATAGCTCGAGCGTGTCTATTTTGAAGCCCGGCATCACCCTGGAAAAGACCGCCGAGCCATCCGAAGACGTTGACGTTGGAGATATCGTTACCTACACTTTCACCGTGAGTAACGATGGCAACACGCCGCTCTCCAATATCCAGTTGGCTGATGACCGGATAGAAGTTATTACCTTAATTTACAGCGGCAACGGAGATAATATTCTTGATGTCGATGAGACGTGGGAATTTACCGCCATATACACGGTAACCCGTTATGACACCTGTCCCCTGGAGAACACCGCCGTCGTATCCGGTTGGGATATCCTGCTGCGTATCGTTACCGCCGAGGACACCGCCATCGTCCATCTGGCGGATTAAATGCGTTAATCGTGCCCGGCAATCGTGCCGGGGTATAATAGAAAGCCAGCGCAGATAATGTCGGGCACAAAACCGGTAAAAGCAAAAAGCACGAACCGGCGCCGTAGCCGTCTCTGGTATCACACTTTAATCCTCCTCGGTTTAGGACTGCTTTTCACGGCTTTTACTACGTTAGTCCAGCCTTTCGCTTTTATACAACTGTGGCTTTCCGACCAGCTTTTCATCTCGGAACCCCCCTCCCCCAATATCGTCGTCGTCGGCATCGACGACGAGACCTTGCAGACTTTCGGCAAATGGTCGGACTGGACGCGTGACCTGCACGCCCTGGCCCTGCAAAACCTGGCTGCCGCCGGCGCTAAAGTCATCGGATTTGATATCCTTTTTGCCGATAGCTCTCCGGACGACGCGCTCCTGGCCGAGGTCATGCAAAACGCTGGAAACGTCGTCCTGCCGGTCGCCGGCACGCAGGCTTTAGCCGGGGGCGGGGGACCCATCACCTACGAACAGTTCCTGCTGCCGGTCTCCCCTATCGGGGATAGCGCCAACAACACCGGCCATGTCAACATCATCCCCGACCGCGATGGCAAGGTGCGGAGCCTGCCCCTGGTGGTCACGGACGTCGCCGGGCATAACTACCCTTCCTTCGGCCTAGCGATGCTTTATACCATGGTTTCTATGCCCCTGCCCGATACCTACCCGCGGGAGAAAGGCAGCCTGCGCCTGCTCCTTCGCGATGTGCCGGTCGATAGCAGCTACCGTCTCCGTATTAACTATTCCGCCGACTCCGCCGCGCGGCCTTATATCTCCTACGGCGATGTTATCCAGGATAAATTCGATGCGGTAGTAGTTAAAAACAAAATAGTCGTCATCGGCATGACCGCCACCGGTGAGCTCGATACCTGGGAAATTCCTACCTCATCGGAGAAGGAGCCCGGCGTCTTCATCCAGGCTGCCGCCATGGACACCATCCTGCGCAGTCGCTTCCTCAGCGGTGTCAGTACCCTGACGCACGTTCTTATCATGCTCTTTATCACCATCATCCTTTCCCTGGCCCTGCCGCGCCTGCGGCTTAAGTGGGGCGGCCCGCTGATAGTCGTTATTTTTGTCGCCTACCTGGCGGTCAGCTTCATAGCTTTCGACGGCGGCCATATCCTGAACCTGGCCTATCCGCCCCTGCTGCTGGTGGTGACCTTCGCCGGAAACATCGTTACCATGATCGTTATGGAGCAGTCGGATAAGCGTTTTGTCAAAGACCTGTTCGGTAGATACGTCTCGCCCCAGGTAGCCAACCAGATTCTCGACCTCGCTGACGCCGGCAAACTGCAGCTCGGTGGCGAGCAGAGAGACGCGACGATAATGTTTGCCGATATCCGCGGCTTCACCAAAATGAGCGAGACCATGACCCCCGAAGAAATCGTCAATATGCTCAATGCCCATCTGGGGGTTGCCATAGACAGGGTCCTCGCCAACGGGGGTATGGTCAATAAATTCGCGGGCGATAATATCATGGCCGTATGGAACGCCCCCCAGCCCCAGGCGGAACACGCCCGCCTGGCGTGCAAAGCCGCCTGCGAAATCCAGCACGCCCTCGCCGAGCTACAGGAAAAAGATTCGTCTTCACCCCGCGCGCAGTTCGGCATCGGCATCAACACCGGCCAGGTGGTCGCCGGCAACGTGGGCTCCTCCGGGCGCACCGAATATACGGTCATCGGGGACGCCGTGAACCTGGCTTCAAGGATTTGCGGTGCCACCCCGGCCACTGAGATATGGATTGGACCGGAGACGTACCGCCAGACTCAAGAACAGGCGGAATGCATTACCCTGGAATTACAATCGTTTAAGGGCAAAACAGAGTTGGTCCAGGTCTACCGGCTGTTGAGCTGCCGGTAAGTTAAGATAATTGGCGCGTATCACCAGCACCACTTGCAAAATATTTGCGGACGTTGTATATTAAAAAACCATTATGTAACATAGCTCGAGGAGGTGGGAGAATAAGCAAAATCATAATTGTAAGCGAAACCGGGTAAAGCGAGATTAAAGGAGGCGACCCTATTACGATGAAAAAAATCTTATTTGTTCTCCTGGCGATTATACTGGTAAGCGGGCTGGCGCTGGTAACCGCCTGCGGCGGAGAGGAAACGCCCACACCGACGCCCACGCCCACTCCAACACC
>CAYXOZ010000009.1:0-8910 GCA_964467135.1 uncultured Dehalococcoidaceae bacterium | reverse complement strand
TAGCTGAAACGGTGACCGTCAGTGTCGTCCTCACTAACACTGGCGAGCTCAAGGGCAGCTACGAAATAAGTTTTGTCGTCAATGACCAGACCATAGGTTATAAAACGGTAACTCTGGACGGAGGGGCCAAGCAAACGGTGACTTTCACCACCAAAGGTGTTGTCCCCGGGGCTATCGCGGTAAAGGTGGGTAATTTGTCCGGCACGTTCACCGTAAAGGCACCGCCGCCACCGCCACCGCCGACAACCGGCACTCCTGTCTATGTCAGTGTCAGCGTTGACGGCAAACTATTAGTTGCCGCAAAGACCGTTCTTATCGAAGATATGACTATCGAAGCTGCACTCAAGGCAGCCCACGAGCAGTACTACCCCGGCGGTCTAAGTGGCTATACCGCCGGTATTAACCCGACTTACGGTATGTACCTCATTACCCAGTGCTGGGGCGTTCAACAAACTCCGTTCATCATTATTAACGGCCATCCCAATTCCGAAAAGGCTCCCGAACCCGTCAATACCACTCCGGTCGCTGCCAATGACAACATCATCATCTGCACGGCCAATACCCAGGGCGCCGCCACGCCGGTATCTCTGACGGCAACCGTTTCCGGCGATTCCGCCACTTTGACGGCGACAGCCTGGACACTCAACATGTCGACGTTCGCGTATACTTCTGCACCTCTTGCCGATGCGAATGTTGTTGACCCGGAAACTGGCGCGTCCCTTGGTAAAACAGATGCCAAAGGCCAAATCACCGTTACCATTCCGGCAAGCGGTATTGTCGCCATTGAAGGTTTGGCGGCTATCAAAGTGAAATAACAAACTGACTGAAGCCATCAGGTAAATTGATACGGGCATACTTCTGGGGAGTCCGCAAAGGACGACCCCGGGGGTATGCCCTGTGTGTTTTCCAACGCTACCCCACCGTGCTATAATTTATTGATACGATAGTCTGAAATATCCTCCGGGATATGACCATAAGATAAGTTCTATGAAAAAATTGCGCGTCTGTCCCAACTGCGGGCTTTCGGGTTACGGCCCCAAATGCAAGTGGTGTCACTATGTCTTTCCGGTCGAGACCCCCGCCCCTGCGGAAAAAGCCAAACCGCCTGCTCCGTCCTTCGACCCGGTAAGACCGGCCGTTAGAGTGCCGGAAACCAGAACTAAACCCGAAGAGCCCGTAAAAACCACTTCCATGTTCGCCATTGACGCGCAGCAAAAAGCCCGCCGCATCATCCACGTCGCGGAAGAGACCGCCAGGGGACTTTCGACTAAAGCCATAGCTGAAGCCGATACGCGGTCGGCCGCTATTATTACGGACGCCCAGCAAAAAGCGGACAAGCTCCTGCAGGACGCCGGCCAGGTGGCCGCCGAGCTGGGCGGGAAAGCCATGACGGAAGCCGAGGCGAAAGCCGCCGCGATGATAGCCTCCGCCCGTCAGAAAGCCTCCCAGCTTTTAGGCGAGACCAGGCGGGCAGTGACGGAGATGGGTGAAAAAGCCAGGACTGAGACCAGCGCCAGGACGACCGCGCTTATCTCTAATGCCCGCCAAAAGGCGGAGAGTATCATCCATGAGGCGGAACAGGCCGCCGCCGAGGCGGCGGGTAAAATTAAGACCGACGCCGACACGAAAGCGGCGGGCGCTATCGCGGAGGCGCAGCAAAAAGCCAGCCAGATGATGCGCGAGGCCAGGCAAACGGCTTTACGTTTGACCGCCGAAGAAAAGGTGATAAAGGAAGCCAGGGCCGAGTCCGCCAGGGTTGTCGCCGAGACGCGGCAAAAAGCGGACCAGATTCTCGACGAGACCAGGCAGGTGGCCGGAGAGCTGATAACCAAAGCTAAAGCCGAAGCCGACGCGAGCTCGGCGAAGATTGTCGCCAGTGCCGAGCAACAGGCGGCGGATATTTTACGAAAAGCCGAGCGGACAGTCGCGGAAATAACAGAAAAATCCAGGACGGAAGCCGACACGCAGGCCGCCACTACAGTAACCGAAGCCCAGCAAAAAGCCGCCCAAATCCTGCATGAAGCGGAACAAACCGCGGCGGAAACCGATACCAGGTCGGCCACGCTTATCACCGACGCCCGGCAGGAAGCGGACAGGACCCTTCTCGAAACGGAGGAGGCGGCCGCTGAAGCCAATACGAAATCGGCAAATATTATCCTCGACGCGCGTCAAACGGCGGCGCAGATTGTCAGCGAGGCGCAACATTCCGCGGTAACTCTCATGGAAAAGTCTAAGACCGACGCCGATGCAGTGTCGGCTGCCCTGATCGGGGACGCCCGGAAAAAGGCTACCCGTATATTACGTGACGCGAAAAAGGCCGCCCTGACGGCGGTATCCCGGGAAAAGGTAAGCAAAGAGGCTAAAGCTGAAGCCGAAAGGCTGATGGCTGAAGCGCAGCAAAAAGTGGACACGCTCCTGCGCGAAGCCGGGCAGGCCGCGGCGGAAACAGTCGAGAAAGCCGAAGCGGAAGCCAGACTGAAATCGACCGGTATCGTTAACCAGGCCCTGGAAATCGCCAGCGGCGTCATGAACCTGGCGGAAAAAATGAGAAAAATGGAACGTCCCCCGAAATCCGGCAGCTCCCGCACCGCGACTAAAGCCGTGCCGACAGACTTAAGCGAACGCAGCAGCCGGGAAATGCTCCGGTTCGCCATCGATGATTACCGGGCCGGCGCTCTGAAGCTCGATGGTGACGAGGAGCTCCGCCGTAAAGTGGAGTCTCTCAAAGAGGAAGACAACTGGGAGTCTCTCTCCTCAGACGTCCGGGCGCTGGTGCTGGTCAATGCCCTCAAGCACCGCGTGGGCGACGCCTGAATCACGTAATCCTGCCGGCGCCGCCGGCGTTTTAGAAAAAGAGCCCTCGCGCCATTCTGTCAGCTAGCGCACGGCTTCTCTTACGGCGGCTTTGATTTTCGCGCGGTCGGGCAGGGCGTAAAGCTCCATGGGTGGACTGTAGGGAATGGGCACGTCGAGGCCGCACACGCGTTTGGGAGACGACTTCAGGTGTTTAAAAACATGCCTGTCTTCTACCACCATCGCGGTGAATTCGGCGGCGGCCCCGCCGGTAATACAGGCTTCATCCACCACCACCAGACGGCCCGTCCTGGCCACCGAAGCCTTGATGGTCTCCCGGTCCAGGGGATTCAGGGTACGCGGGTCGATGACCTCCATTGATATCCCCTCCCCCTCCAGCTCTTCGGCTACTGCCACGGCTTCATGCACCATTTTCGCCAGGGCGACCACGGTGACGTCGGTGCCCTTCCGCCGGATGATGGCCTGGCCGAAAGGTATCAGGTACTCTTCCTCCGGCACCTCGCCCTCCATCGCCCCCAGCGCCATGTGTTCGAAGCAGATGACCGGGTTGTTGTCCCGGATGGCCGTCTTTAGGAGTCCCTTGATGTCGTACGGAGTGGCGGGCAGGATGATTTTGAGTCCGGGCACATTCATATACATCGAGTAAGGGCTAATCGAATGCTGGGCGGCGAACGATTTGCTGGCGCCCACGGTCATGCGGTAGACGATGGGGAACCGGGTCTGCCCGCCGAACATATAGGTTATTTTGGCGGCCTGATTGACGAACTGGTCCATGGCGACGAAGCCGAAAGTGGCCATCCGGACGTTGACTACCGGCCGGAAACCGGCCCCCGCCAGCCCTATGGCCGCCCCGACGAAAGACGCCTCCGAGATCGGGGTCTGCCTTATCCTGGCTTCGCCGAACTCTTTCCTTAAATCGGGCGCGATATCCGTGGCCAGGTGGACGGTCTTCGGGTCGCGGCGGAACTCCTCGATTAAAGCTTCGGCCGCCGCCTGGTCATAGCTTATCTTCCTCATCTTTAACTACCTCGCATTTCCATCACAGAGAAAAAACGTCCTCGAGCGCGTCTTCGGGCGCGGGGAGGGGACTCGCCAGCGCGTAGTCAATCGCGTCCTTGATTTGCGCCATGACCTGGGTGTTCATTTCCGCCAGCGATTTTTTCGTGACGAGCTTGTTTTTGAGGAGTACCCGCTCGAAAGCGGCGACGGGGCACTTTTTCTTCCAGGCTTCCAGCTCTTCAGGCGGTCGCAGGTCGGGCAAGCCGGGCGCTTCGTAATGGCCCCGCCAGCGGTAGGTCATGAATTCCAGGAAAACAGGACCCTGCCCCGCCCTCACCCCCTCCAGTGCTTTGCGTGTCGCCTCGTATACCGCCATCACGCTATTACCATCCACGACGCAACTGGGGATGCCATATCCGCCGGTGGCCCTGTCCGAGATGTGACGCAGGCCGGTGGCGTATTTCACGGGTGTATTTACCCCGTAGCCGTTATTTTCGCAGGCAAAGACGAGCGGCAGCTTCCATATCGAGGCCAGGTTCAATACCTCGTGGAACTCACCTTCGTTGGTGGCGCCGTCACCGAAAAACACCACCGCCACTTTTTCCCCGCCCTCCAGCTTGGCCGCCAGCGCCGCTCCCGCCGAGATGGGCAATCCCCCGGCGACTATCCCGTTGGCACCCAGCATCCCGATGGCGAAATCCGCAATGTGCATCGAACCGCCTTTGCCCTTGCAGTAACCGGTCCGCCGACCGTATATCTCGGCCATCATCCGGTTGAGGTCAGCCCCTTTGGCGATGCAGTGCCCGTGGCCCCGGTGGTTGCTGATAATGCGGTCGTCCTTGCGCAGATTGGTGCAAACGCCCGTGGCGACTGCCTCCTGGCCGATATAGGAGTGCACGATGCCAGGTATCACCCCGCTGTGGTAGTCCACGACCACCCTTTCTTCAAACCGCCGGATGGTCAGCATTATCCGGTACAGGCGGAGGAGCTCTTCTTTCTTATTTTTCACGACTGGCATTCCTTCCTGATTTAGTTGGAAATATACACGGCGAATAAGCTGAGATAGGGCTTCTGAGGCAATGATACTACCTTTGAATGTCAGTAGTAAAGCGTAATCACTATGGGCGGGGTCTGGCGATGATAATATAGTGGTAGAGCCCGCTATCTTTGACCGATTCCACTTTAAAGCCGGCCTCCGTAATCATTCGCGACGCCGTTGCCTGGCTGAACCTTATATGCAGCGGCGGTCCCGGGCCCATTGACTCTTTTTTCCAGTCCAGGTTGACCAGCTTTCCGACGGGCTTGACCATCTTCCGGGCGTTTGCCAGCACTTTAGCGGCATCCTGGAAGTCGTGCAGCGCTATCCCGAAGAAGACGGTATCTGCGCAACGCTCGCAAACGACTGCCTCCTCCGCTTTACCCACCGTCAGGTCCAGGTTTTTCAATCCATCGCGGGCGGCCAGCTCCTTAAGGCTGGCGATGGACCGGGCGCTGGTATCTATACCGTAGACTTTCCCCTTGGCCCCGACCATCCTGGCCGCCGGCAGGGCGAAGAACCCGCCCCCGCATCCCACGTCGATAAACGTCTGCCCGCGCCTTAAGCCGATGCCGGCTAAAATGGCCTCGGGGTCCTGCCATTTTCTTCTCTCTTCGTCGATAGCGGGTCGGAACATATCCTGTTGAGACCTCCCACCGTAGGCTGGCAAAGGGGCATCGGCAATTTCCCGGCTTTACGCCGGAGTCTGTTCATTTGTTCCGCGACTGGATAAGCTTAGTCAATTCCTATCATGACACTGGAAGCCTTGACGATGGCGTAGACATCCTTGCCGGGCTTGAGTCCCAGCCTCTCCGCGGACGACTTCGTGATGATGGACACCATCTCGACGCCGCCGGCCACCTCGATGATGATTTCCGAGTTGACTGCTCCGGGCGTGACCTTTTTTACCTTGCCCTTGAGGACGTTGCGCGCGCTGATTTGCATGGGGCACCTCCAGACCGATGTAAATACTACTAAAAAATTATCGTCACATTATTCTTGGCTTGTCAAATATTGCGCTTTGCAATCTCCCGCCATATATATTACGATATATAACAATATAACAGGAGGCGGACATGAAAGACTTTGAGGGTAAGATTGCGTTCATCACCGGCGGAGCTTCCGGCGCCGGCCTCGGCCAGGCCAGGGTGTTCTCGGAGGCGGGCTGTAAGATCGTCATCGCGGATATCCGCCAGGACCACCTTGACGAGGCAAAGACGTATTTTAAAGATAAAAAAGCGAAAGTCCACTTCATCAAGCTGGATATTACCGACCGCAAGGCTTATGCCGCCGCCGCCGACGAGGTGGAAAAGGTGTTCGGGAGTCCCCCGCAGCTTTTGTTCAACACGGCCGGCGTTAATGCCTTCGGCCCCGTGGAGGCTTCTACCTTTGAAGACTACGACTGGGTTATGGGGGTCTGTCTGGGCGGGGTCATCAACGGCATGGTGACTTTCGTGCCGCGGATGATAAAAGCCGGTAAGGGCGGTCATATCGCCACCACCGCCTCGATGGGGGGTCTGATGGGGACCTCCGGTTGCGCTCCATACTCGGCCGCCAAGGCCGCCGTCATTAACCTGATGGAGAGCTATTACCAGGGCCTTAAGCCCTACGGCATCGGCGTGTCCTGCCTGTGCCCGGGCGGTATCAAAACGAATATCGGTGAATCCTCATATACGCGTCCCAAGCGCCTGGCGAACACCGGCTATAACACCAATGAAAAGACCATCGCCTTTATGCGGCACCACTATTCTTTCGGCATCGACCCCATCGAGCTGGCGCAAATCTTTAAGAAGGGGATTGAAAACGACGTGCTTTACGTTCTCCCGATGCCAGACCCCGAGCCGATGATGCGGAACATCGTGGAAAGGATGGTCAACTATACCACTCCCGAGGGCATGAAAAGACAGGAAGAGGCAAACAAGAAGCGCATGGAAGAGATGATGAAACATCCGGCCCCCATGATGCAGGGCGCCGCCGCCGCCGGATGGGGCAGAGCCAGGGAGGACCTGACCTGGGTCAAGAATACCGGCCCCCGGACCTGATAACGAACGCTTTAATGGAGGAATACCGTGACAATTCAAGTGCTGAATAATGTAATGAGCCCTGAAGGTGGAGTCCAGAAAGTGGCCGGGGGGATTCCGCCCGGCATGGGCGGACCGCCCCCGGGGAGGGGCGGCCTTCCTGGCGGGCGTCCCCCGGGACCTCCCCCCGGCGTGGGCACGCCCGCGCCGACTTCCGGTCCTGTGGCCAAACGCCTGAGAACGCTGGAAAACAAGACGGTGTATCTGGTGGATATCGGTTTCGGGGGCGGCTATAAATTCATGGTGCAATTACAGAAGTGGTTTACGGAAAACATGCCGTCCGTCACCACGGTAGTGAAGCGGAAACCGGGCAACGTGTTCGGGGACGACGAAAAGAGAGAGCTCTGGGAGGAAGTCAAAGCCAGGGGTCAAGCGGTTGTCCTTGGCGTCGCCGGCTGACCGGGCTGTATTGCCGCGGTCGCGGCAGGCGCGACGACTCTTGAAAACACTTACGGCATCCCGGTCGCTCCCATATCGGCCAACACGATGGAAAGCGTGGCCAGGGATAACCCGAGAGCCGCGGCCTTGCCTTTCATCTATACCCGGCTTCCGGTGATAGGCATGTCCCCTGAAGTCCTCGATAAATTCATTACCGGCAATGACCCGGAAACAGGTAAGCCCGTCATCGGGGAAATCATCGATGTCCTGACCAAGCCGGTAAAAATAACTCAACCTGCGCCCGAGCCACCCCCCGCGGTAAAGGCCGGCCCGCCGCCGCTTTTCCTCAAGCCGGATACCGAAGATAATTTACAGCGTCTGTTTTACGAAAGCGGCTGGACAGACGGACTGCCGGTCATTCTGCCTACAGAGGAGCGGCTGAAGCAAATGCTCGCCGGCACCAGCGCTGCCCCGGACGATATCGCCGTAGAGTCCTTCCAGTTCGAGACCAGGGAGATGGTAAGGTACACCGTCCGGAATATCGCCGTTATCGCCGTCATGGCCGGCGCCCGGCCGGAATATTTCCCGGTGATACTGGCTATCGCGTCCACCAGGCAGCCGGCGTTCATGGGGTCGACCACCGCCTTTGGGGCGATGCTCTTAGTGAACGGCCCCATTCGCAAAGAGATCGGCATGAACTCCGGTATCGGCGCGTTCAGTCCGGTAAACATGGCGAACTCGGTAATCGGCAGATTCTGGACGTTGATGACCATTTGCCAGGGGTATGCCAAGCCTGACAAGTCGTATTGGAGTTCACAGGGGAACAACACTAACTACAATAATAATTGCGTCGCGGAGAACGAGGAGCGGAGCGTCTGGGAGCCTTTCCACGTGACGAAAGGCTACAAAGCGGATGAGAGTATCGTCAGTATCTTCCGGGGGTGGGCCTTCCTGAGCACCTCGGGGGCGGCTTCCCACCGGTCATTTGGAGAGGAATTAAGCCTCCAGCTGGCGGTCATGCCCCCGCTTAATTCTTCGGCGACAATCGTTATGGACCCGCTGGTGGCGAGGAACCTGAAAGAGAACGAGGGCTTTAAGACCCAGCAGGACTTCGCCCGGTGGATGTCCGAGAACATCAAGATGCCGGCGGGGCAATACTGGAAGACCGACCAGATAGACATGCTGGTGGCATCGGAGGCTTACCGGGGAGTTGAGCCTTACGCTTCCTGGAAAAAGCTCCCGGATGATGCGCTGATAGCTCCCTATACCAATCCGGATAATATCAATCTCATCGTCGTGGGCGGGGAGAAGAGTCCCCTGTTTAAAGCCTCGAACTATTCCTACTCGGGCAGCGCCTCTATTGACAAGTGGCGTGTGAAGAAATCCGGTAAATAATGGCTGGACGGTCGTGCGGGCTGTCTGATGCCCTATTAGGCTACAACTAGCTTTTTAAGTTGGTGAAAAACGCCATAAAGGGGGCTAACTTTTCCTCCTGAGTAAGTGGAACCGGGGGTACAATAGGCAGAACTTTTTCTATCTCCTTCGCATTAAACATCTAGATTATAATTGGCTTAATGTTAAAGTACAAGCAACTGTGACCTC
>CAYXOZ010000008.1:13244-22809 GCA_964467135.1 uncultured Dehalococcoidaceae bacterium | reverse complement strand
TCTTTCATGCCTCTCTTGATAAAGGGCCCCACGTTGGGCTGGACGATGAATCTATCGGGGTATTTTTCCGCGGCGGCCAGCAGGTAGCCGTTGGTGGACCACTTGGTGGAATAGCCGGTGGTCTCCATCATGGATTCCGGGAGGATGCAGGCCATGTCCACGCCATAGCGGTCGAGGTAGACGATGAGCTGGTCTTCTTCCGGCAGTTCCGATTTTTCGCCTTTGGTTACCGGCGGCTCTTTCCAGTTCTGGCCGGAATGGTGTGGAACGGCGTTGAAGGCGCGGGCCGTCTCCGCCGTGCCCCATACCCATTTGCGGTACTCGGGGAAGTAGTTGAAGTATTTCTTGTTCGCTTCGCCGCTGAGATGGCATTCGACGTCTATCTTAAAATAGTCGTCCTTAACGAATTCAGGATACTTCTTTGCAGGTTCGGCCATTATTTGCTCCTTTTTCAGGATTGAGAGTTCATTATTTCTTTTCCGTCGGCTTTTCGGGCCGGTAGCTGCGGAAATACTTGGTCTTGTTCAGGCGCTCTTCGTATTTCTCATGCATCTTGTGGAAGGCTTCCCTCTCGCCCATGGACTCGCGGTCGCGGATGAACATCAACTCGCGCTCATCGTCGCTGTACTTGAGGTTGGTGGAGAAGGTGTGGTAGAGAATGACCTCTTTGAGGTTGGTCAGGCCCAGCCGGCTGAGCATGTGGCGGCGGGCGAACTTGCCCATGACCACGCAGTCGCGGGGGAGGAGGGAAATGGCGGCGGCGAGGTTATGGACTTCCGATTCGAGGTCGGCTTCGGGTACCGACTTGGTTACATAGCCGGCTTCCTCGGCCTCTTTGCCGCTGATGGTGCGGCCGGTGAGCAGGATTTCTTCTACTTTTTTGGTGTGACCCATGACGAGCTCCAGGGGCAGGGTGGGCAGTCCGCCGAAAGCGAGCCGCTGGCCCATCTGGGAGAGCTTGGCGGTATCGGCGCAGACGACGATGTCCGCCGCCTTGGTGATGTAGAGTCCGGCCTCGATGGCCCAACCGTGCACCTGCACCATGACCACCTTATTGCAGTCCAGGATGGCCTGAGCGAAACCGTAAAGCTGGTCCTGGTCGGTCTGGAGGCGGATTCTCTGGGAGGGCTTAACGCCCTTGGCGCCGCCATAAACGCGGTAGACCATGGAGAGGTCGAAGCCGGCGCAGAAGTTCCTGCCGGCGCCCTTGAAAATAACGACGTTACAATCGTCATCGTGGTTGATTTCCCACATGGCTTTCTTGATGTCGCCGGTCATGTATTCCTCGCCGATGCTGATGCAGTTGTTCTTGTCCGGCCGGTTCAGGGTGAGGTAGGTAACTTTGGGGTACTCCGTGTCCTTTTCCAGGAGTATCGAGTTGAATGTTGGGTATGACATACATTTTCCTCCGACTTTAGATTTTTATATTCAAAACATTATGAATATCCGCGCACGCCGACCCGTCTTAACTGGAAAGAGAGAGGAGGGTCGGGATTACACTGGTTACCCGGGAACATCAACTACTATCATTGCCATAGATTGGCTGAGGTAAGGCGATAAGCCCGGGATAAAGGGAAAATACCTTCTTACGTCCTTTTAACAGTCCCATGTCACCGATACAGCTTTGATATTAAAATGGGCCGGCCGTCTTTCCGGGTTGTAGAAAATTTACCAGTTTATTTTACTGTAAATATCAGGGGGATGTCAAACGGCGGGTCGGCGGGATTTTTTGTAAATTAACCTGGCGGCCGCCTGCGCTTCCGGACCCAGTGCGTTGACTTTGCCGGCGGATAGCGCCAGCAGGTAAATCTGCGCCGTTTTTTCGAGGAGCTCAGCGGCACGGAAGGCGTCCGCCATATTTTTGCCCGCACCCACCGCCCCGTGGTTCGCCAGCAGGACGGCATTATTGTTTTCCAGGGCGGCCACGGCGTTTTTGGCCAGCTCCCTGGTACCGCTCGGGGCATAAGCCGCCACCTTTATTTCCCCGCCGAGGTAAGCGACCTGCTCATCCAGGATGGGGGGAATGAACAGGCCGGTAACGGCGACGGCGGTGGCAAAGACCGAATGCGTATGGACGATGGCGTTAATATCTTTCCGGGCACGGTAGATACCGATGTGCAGCGGAGTTTCGACCGAGGGGGGCAAATCTCCCTCAACTTTTTTCGCGTTGAAGTCGAGTATCTGGATATCGTCGGGAGACAGCGAATAATAGTCGCGGGAGGTTGGGGTAATAGCCAGCAGGGGACGCTTGCCCAGCACGAGGCGTAGGCTGACATTGCCGGCCGTGCCGGTAACGAGCCCCGTATCCAGCATACGGCGGGCGGCCGCCAGCACTTCCTTCTTTTCTTCGAGCCAGGCCATCGATTATCTCCAGGTCAGTATCATTGAGCTAATTTAATGCCGGGTTTCTGTATAGCGATATGGGCAAACGAGGAATCCCGGGTAGCTCCATGCCAGTGGATTTCTCCCGGCTGGATAAACACGGTAGCGCCGGGCGTGACGGTATATTCTTTGGTCTTGGTCGCAACGATGCCCTTGCCCTCCGTGACATAGAGGATTTGCTCATAAGTATGCGCGTGAAAGTTGAGTCGGGCGCCGGGACCGAAAGAGACGAGCAGGACGCTGAATCCTCCCGTGTCTTTGGAGTCGATAAGCGTCTTGCGGTGCACCGGGCCTTTACCCACGATTTCATCTTTCGTCTCGACGGCGGCTATTTTTTCGCTATTAACGACTATCATGTATCCTCCTTTTACTTGGTACGTACTTTAACGCCGGCGGCGCTTTCCAGGGGCAAAATGACCGCATCGACGCCTTTGTCCTGGTAACCCGCGGCGATAGTTTCCTCCAGGTCTTTACGGACGGCGTCGCCCACCGGCAGGGGCACGCCGTTTTCTTGTCCTAAAGTCAGCGCCAGGTTGATGTCTTTATAAGCCAGGGAAATCTTGAAGCCCGGCTCGAAATTACCCTTGAAAACGGAGTTGGGATATTGCCGGGCGCACCAGTTATCGCCGGTGCTTACCTTAATGATTTCCAGCAGCACGGCGGGGTCGATGCCGGCCTTCACACCGAGCGCAAAGCCTTCGGCGGAGGCGGAGTTACAGATCAGGGAGATGAGATTATTCACGAGCTTGACGATGTTGCCACTGCCCGCGGGGCCCACCGGGAATATCTTTTGCCCCATGGTCTCCAGGACTTTCCTGGCTTTTTCCAGGGCCGCCACGTCGCCGCCGACCATGATAGCCAGGGTGCCGGCCTCGGCGCCTTTAACGCCGCCGCTGACCGGGGCGTCCAGCACGCTCACCCCTTTAGCTTTAGCGTCCGCGGCGATGCGGCGGATAAGAGACGGCGAATTGGTGCTCATATCGATATAGATGTCCCCGGAACGCCAGCCCTGCATCAGGCCGTCCTTTCCGTAGACCACCTGCTCGACGTCCTCCGGCTTCGGGAGAGAGGTGACGACCACCCGGCACGCTTGGGCGACGGCCGCGGGACTGTCCGCCCAGTCCGCGCCTTTTTTGATTAAGAAGGCGGCGGCCTCTTTGTTTATATCATAGACAGTAAGCTGGTAGCCGGCTTCGAGGATGCGGCGGGACATGTGTCTGCCCATCTGCCCGATGCCGATGAACCCTATTTTCATGGTCGCCTCCGGTATTGGTTTTACGTGGAAATCTTATAGGGCCAGGCCGCCAGGCTGCCGTCCAGGAACTTAACGTTCTTGAAGCCGGCGCCATCGAGGATACGCTGCGCCTGGTAAGCCCGGATGCTCGTCCGGCAGAAAACGACTATCTCGTCGTCGCGGGAAAGCTCGTCGAGGCGGTGGCGCAGCTCGGGGAGGGGAATCAACTTCACCTGTGTTGCTTCAATGCGTTCCGCTTTCCACTCCTGCGGCGAGCGGACGTCCAGCAGGACGAAACGGTCGTTGTTATCCAGCTTTTTCTTGACTTCGGCGGGTGAGAGGCCTTTAGCCTGCCCGGCGATTTTGTTGCGGATAACGTTGGCGGCGTTGTGGAGGGGGTCGAGGGCGGCGTTGTAGGGCGGGGCATATCCTAAATCCAGGTTAGCCAGGTCATTAACGGTCGCGCGGAAAGTCAGGGCGGTCGCCAGGACGTCGATGCGCTTGGAGGTATCGCCGGTGCCTACCGCCTGCCCGCCCAGCAGCCTGCCCGTGGCTTTATCCGCGATGAGCTTGACCATGATATCGCGGGCGCCCGGGTAATAGGTAGCGTGCTCGAAGGTGGGGACAAGGGAAGTGACGATATCGAAGCCGGCCTCACGCGCCGGAGCTTCACCGAGTCCTGTTCGCCCCACATTGAAGTCGAAGACCTTGACGACGGCCGTGCCCATGACGCCGGGGAACGACTCGCTGCCGCCGGTGATATTCGTACCGATGATGCGGCCGTGCTTGTTGGCGGTGGAGCCAAGGGGGGCTAAAAATTTTTTCCCGGTGACGATATTGACCACGTCAACGCAGTCGCCGCCGGCGTAGATAGCGGGGTCGCTGGTCTGTAAATTCTCGTTCACGGAGAGCCCGCCGGTAGCCCCGATAGCCAGCCCGGCGTCTTTAGCCAGGGCGACGTTGGGGCGGACGCCCAGGGACAAGAGCACCATGCCGGCTTCCAGCTCGGTAGCGCCGAGGACGACCTTGCGCACGCGTTTTTCGTTGTCCCCGACGAAGCCGGTGACACGCTGACCGCAGATGACGTTGACGCCTTTAGACCGCAGGTGTTTTTCCACATGAGCGGCGACCTCGGCATCGAGCAGGGCCGGCAGGGGCCAGCCCAGGGCTTCGAGGACGGTGACCTTAAGACCGCGGGCGCAGAAAGCCTCCGCCATCTCCAGTCCGATTAGCCCCGCCCCCACGATGGTCACCGCTTTGTTCTGTAGATTAGAAAGATATTCGCGGATGGCGGCGGCGTCCGGGATGTTGGAAAGCGTAAAGATGCCGGTCAGGTCTTTCCCTTCCCAGTTGGGCACCGCCGGAATGGCGCCGGTGGCGATAACGAGCCTGTCATACTCGACGGCGGAGCGGCGGTCGGTCTTTTGATTAACGACTTCCACGGTATGGGCTTTGGGGTGGACAGCCAGGGCGCGGGTGCCGGTCAGCACCTCCATGTCCATGACGTCGCGGAAATAGTCCGCCTGGCGGGCGACCAGGGCGCTCTCTTTTTTTATGACGTCGGCGATGTAATAGGGCAGGCCGCAGGTGGCGGTGGACAGGTTGTCCCTTTGCTCGATGATGGTGATGTGAGCGGAGGGGTCGCAGCGCCGGGCGCGGGCGGCGGCCTTGGGACCGCAGGCCGTCCCGCCGATAACCACGATGCGTGACGTACTTGACATAACGATACCTCCAGGAGGATAAATAATGATATAAAGGGTTATTTTCAATAAGTATTATATCTTGAAGGCAGGAAGTAATGCTAATATCCGATATATTTTCGACCGATTTTGAGGATAAAAGAAAAACCTCACCCCTGACCCCTCTCCAGCCAGTTTCAACGACTAAGCAGACTATTTCTGGCTGGAGAGGGGAGTAAGGAAGAGAGGGGGCAGAGCCCCCTCTCAAATTTTCTCCCCCTCTCAAATAAAAAACAATACGATACCAAGTTAAGCAGCAGTTTGAGAGGGGGTGAGGGGGTGAGTTTACACGAAACTAGCTTCCAGGCTAAGTCAAGACTAGACGATTTTTTCCACTTTAAGCAGGTTGGTGGAGCCGGCCACGCCGATGGGTATGCCCGCGGCGATAATTATCAGGTCGCCGGGTTTGGCTATTCCCAGGTCCCGTGCCGTTTTAGCCGCCAGGGCGAACATCTCATCCACGGAGGCCGCTTCCGTTATCAAATAGGGGCGCACGCCCCAGTACAAGAGGAGCTTGCCGGAAACAGCCCGCACCGGCGTTAACGCCAGGATGGGCACGCCGGGTCGGTACCGGGATACGCGCATGGCGGTGCTGCCGGACCGGGTAAAAGTCACTATCGCGGCGGCGCGCAGGCTCTGCGCGGTCTGGCAGGCGCCGTAGCTTATCAGCTCGTCGGTCTGGCGCTCGAGCCAGTCGAGCCTTTCCGCCAGCACCTCCCCGTAGCGTAACTGCTTTTCGGCGGCGCGGGCGATTTTCGCCATCATCTTCACCGCCGGCACCGGATATTTACCGATGGCGGTCTCCGCGGAGAGCATGATGGCGTCGGTGCCGTCGAAGATGGCGTTGGCGACATCGGTGGTCTCGGCGCGGGTAGGTCGCAAAGAATCTATCATCGATTCCAGCATCTCGGTGGCGGTAATAACGGGCTTGCCGGCGCGATTGCACTTGCGGATGATTTCCTTCTGCACCAGCGGCACTTTCTCTAATGGAATCTCCACGCCGAGGTCGCCCCGGGCAATCATGATGCCATCGCTGGCGGCGAGAATATCGTTAAAGTTGGCGACCGCTTCGCCGCGCTCAATCTTGGCAATGATGGGCATATTCGCACCGTTTTCGCTTAATATCGTGCGGACGTCTTCGATATCCCGGGGGCGGGTCACAAAGGATAAGGCGATATAATCGGGCTTGTGCTTGATGGCGAAGAGAATGTCCTCCCGGAGACGGTCGGAAACGTAGGGCAGGGGAATGCTCATACCGGGCACTACCAGACCGCGTCCCTCGCGGAGAAGACCGCCCGCGACTACCTGGCATAAAATGCCGGACTTATCAATATCGCGGACACGGAGCTGCATATCACCGTCATCGAGGATAACGGAATCGCCCGACCTGATATTCCGGTCGAGGTCGGGCAGGGTCACCGGGATGAGCGAGGCATCGCCCACGATGTCCCCGGAGACAAGTCGCACCAGGCCGCCCTTTTTCAGTAGGGCCTGGCCTCCCTTGAGTCGACCGACGCGGTACTTGGGTCCGGGCAGGTCGATAAGCACCGCCACGTCTATCCCCAGCCGCCGGCTCAACCTGCGGACCGTTTCGATACGCCGGCTGTGCTCATCGAGCGTGCCGTGAGATAAATTAAGTCGGGCGACGTCCATCCCCGTACGGATGAGCCGTTGTAATACCGCGGCTTTTTCGGAGGCGGGGCCCAGAGTGCAGACTATCTTGGTATACCGACTATAGTATCCGGGGTTTTTCATGACGCTTTTTGTTGTTTTGGCCTGACCAGCAGCAGCGGCGTACTCCCCGCGTGAAGGACTTTATCGGTGACGCTGCCTTGCTCCCAGCGGCCGAACCCCGAATGACCATGGGTCGACATTACCACGAGGTCCGGGCGCATCTCCCCCTCGACTTTGATAATCTCCTCGCCGGGAGACCCCATCCTGACCGCGTAATTTGTCCGGACGCCTTTGGTCGAGAGTTTTTCGTTCACATCCTTAATATATTTTTCCGCTACTTCCCTGGTCGGTTTCATTTCTTCCTCGGTATACGGTACGCGCACCACGCCGGCCGTGCCGTAATAACCCAGCCCTTCCGCGTAAGGATAAACATGGTAAAGCGGCTCGACGACGTAAAGCAGACTGACCTGGCTTTTGAGACCGGAGGCGAGGGCTTCAATGTAAGGAAGCACGGCCTCGCCGGGCTTCGAGCCGTCCAGGGTCACCAGTATTTTGCCGAGGCCGGCCTTCCCCGGTTTTTTAGCGCCGGCCCGGATGAGCAACAGCGGACAAACGGACGCGCGGGCGACCTTGTTGGCGGTGCTGCCCAGCGCCCACCGGCTGATGCCGGTCCGACCGTGCGTGGCCATGATAATCAGGTCCACCTTTTCTTTCTCGGCGAAGTCGAGTATCTCCGCGGCGGGATTGGCGATGAGGCCGGGCAACTCGATAATCTTCGATTCCAGCTTCGCCTTTTCGCCCGGCGACTTGGTCAGGTGCCGTGCCACCCGGGCGGTCACCTTGTCGATATAGGCTTTATGTCCGGACTTATCCGTGCCGTCAGCCGGCGTCCCGATGTGCAGCAACGTAACCTGCGCGCCGAGTTTCGCCGCCAGCTCCTCGGCGTAGGGCAGGGCTATTTCGGAAAGCTCCGAGGCGTCCAGCGGAACGAGTATCTTTTTAAACATTTTAATCCTCCATAATTTTGTATCATCAGTAAGTAATAACTAATTTACACGCCCAACCCGCTGCGGATATTGACGAAGTTGAGCAGGTTTTCCCGCGTCACCATGCCGACCACCTGGTTGTCCTGGACGACCGGCACCTGGTTGATATCATTCTCGGTCATAATACGCAGCACGGAGGAAAGCTCTTCGTCGGGTTTTACCCACTGTAGCTTGTCGAAGGGCGTCATCGCTTCTTTAACGGTCTCCTTGGCCCAGCGCTCGCGGGGCACCGCCCTCACGTTATGCAGGGTCATCATGCCCACGACCTGCGAGCCGGAGGCGACGGGAAAGCAGCGGCGGCCGGAGGTCAAAATGTTCTCATTCACGAGGCGGTCGATGGTGGTCTCCGGGGGGATAAAGACGCAGTCGCGGGTCATAATCTCGCTGGCGACATGACCCTTGAGCATGTCCTGAAGGAGGAGCTGCCGGTAGCTGCCGCTGGCGGCGCTTTCCAGGAACCAGCCGATTACCGCTATCCAGATGCCGTTGAGCCAGTAGCCGGCGAAGATGAGCCAGATGCCCCCGAAGATAAAGAGGAAGCCTACCCCCCTCCCGATATACGATGCTACTCGGGTCGCCGACTTCAGGTTACCAGTTCGCCACCACAGCAGCGACCGGAAGACGCGCCCGCCATCGAGGGGGAAGCCGGGGATGAGGTTGAAAATACCCAGCGCGACGTTGATATACCCGAGCCAGTAAACGATGGCGGTGATAAACTGGACGGTCATATTGTCAATGCTGCGGATGCCGAAGTACACCCCGAAAAGCACGCCCCCGATGACCAGGCTGGTCAAAGGCCCGGCGATAGCCATGCGGAACTCGTCCTGAGGTTTTTTGGGTTCTTCGGTAATCTGTGAAACGCCGCCGAAAATAAACAGGGTGATGGACTGTACCGGTATGCCCTGTCGCTGGGAGATGATACTGTGCATCAGCTCATGCGCCAGCACCGAGCCGAAAAACAGGAGGCTAGTAATCAGGCCGGCGGCGATTCTTGTCCCCAGGCTCCAGGAGGGGTAGACCGTCGGATAGTAGCTGGCCGTCAGGGCCCAGGTCACCAGCGCGAAGATAATGAACCAGGAATAGTGCAGGCGGAGGGCGATGCCGAATGCCCTCCCGATGGGTATGCCGCTTCGTAGCATTCTCATTACCTCCGTTTATATTGTTTTAAGCGCGCCAGACAACCTTTTCCACCTGAGACTATAACCTCATTGAAGCCGCAAGTCAACGCGCTTAGTTTAAAGAGATATTATTGAGCGTGGCTTCGTCAACTATGGTATCGGCGGACACGTAGTCATTCTGCACCAGCAGGAAGCTTAAAACGTACAGGTAATCCTGCTCGGAGAGGCTTCCGGGATTCGTCGCGGGCATGGCGGTAGATACGAAACTGAACAGACCCTGGGCCGTGTTGTATTTTGCCAAACGAGCATTGCTGCCGATAACTGCCGGGGCCCCTCCGCCGCTACCAGAGGCGCCGTGGCAACCGGCGCACC
>CAYXOZ010000008.1:0-13144 GCA_964467135.1 uncultured Dehalococcoidaceae bacterium | reverse complement strand
GTTGCCGTAGGAGTAGGAGTCGGCGTTTTCGTGCCGCAGGCGGAGAATGCCATCATCGCGACCAGGATAATTGTTAAAGTTATCAGAAAATAGAACCTGGGACCATTTTTTTCCATGTTATCCTCCGCTATTTACATCAAATTTTATTTTTTTCGGATTTGATTACGGCCCGCCGGCGGCGGCCGCCGACACGGTAACGACGACCTTTATCACCACGGGTGGGCTCAGGGGGGTATGGTCGTTATTCACGAGCTGTACCCAGAAGGTATGGGTGCCCGGCGTCACGTTTTTCCAGGTGTACGACGTTGCGGAAGTCGCCGCGTAAGTGCCGGGGGCAGTCACGGCCGGCTTACCCGGCTCGGTGGGAGCCTCGGCGTCCAGATAGTAATGGATATGGCCTTCGCCGGGGACATTGGCCTGCCCCAGTTTATCCACCGGGTTGAAGTTGGTGAGCGAGACGGTGACGGTGATATCGCCGGGCCGCAGGACGGAGCGGTTCTGCGGTAGAAGAACGGTTACCTTCGGCGAGGGAGGCCGTACCGTCACAATGGCCGTAGCCACAACGGGCGGGTCGAGCGGGGTATGGTCGTTATTGACCAGCTCCACGGAGAAAGTATGCACGCCGGGCATCACGTTGATAAAGGTATAGGTAGTATTGGCCGTATGCGCCCAGATGCCTTCGTCAGGGGTGGCCGCAATACCGGGTGCAGTGGGGGGTTCGATATCTATGAAGTAATGGAAATGACCTTCCCCCGGCGCCGCAGGCTGGCCCTGCTTTTCCACCGGCCTGAAGTTGAGCGCCATCGCGGCTACGGTAATATCGCCGGCATCTATGGTTGAGCCGTCTTGAGGAGTGATAACCACAGCGGGCGCGGTAGCCCCCAATCGGAAAGCCATCAATACGGGGAAAGGAGAGGCGAGGCCGACCGGCAGGAGCATGGTGTCCCCGGCAAAAGCCGGCCAGGCGTTGATGGCGCCCGGCGCCTGATAGCTCCAGACCGGCTCGCCGGTTTTGCGATTGAATGCGTATATCATGCCGTCGAACGTCGATGTAAATACCAGGTCGTTGACCACGGTAGCCCCGCCGACGTTGATAGACGGGAAGGACCTGCTCCAGAGGATTTTGCCCGTGTTGACTTCCAGGGCGACCAGCTCTCCCGTGCCCTCGTTAAAGCCCTGTCCGCCGGCGATGGCGGATGGTGTGTAATCGTTATAGAGGTTAAGGAGCGGGACGTAAACGACGCCGTCAGCGCAGGCCATGGGCGTTTCCACCCCGCCCAGGGAGCCCGGGTACACGCGGGTCGCGTTCCCGGACGGGACGCTGGCAAGCTGGTCGTTGAGATGCGTGCCGACGAACGTTTCCCAGAGAATCGCGCCGGTCTGGCGGTTAAAGGCGACCACCCGTCCCACTTTCCCCGCCCCGATGGCGATGTCCTGCTGCACGCCGTTGATGTTCGCCGAGGTGAGTATCGGCGATTCCTGGAAATCAAGGTCGAAGTTATCGTGCGGGTAGACCTGGGTATACCATTGTAACTTCCCGGTCTTGCCGTCCAGGGCGACCATGGAATCGGTATACAAGTTAGGGCCGGGCCGGCTTGAGCCGTTGGGGAATTCCGCCGTGCCGGGCCAGGGCGCCGGATTGCCTATCCCCCAGAAAGTGGCGCCGTTTTTCGTATCGATTGCCGGTGGATACCAGGCGCCGCCGCCGCTGTTGACATTCTTATTGCCCCAGATATCCGGGGAGTCCACCGTGTCAAAGCTCCAGACTATTTTGCCGGTGGCCTGGTCCAGGGCATAAATGGTGCCGATTTGCCCGCCGGAATAGAAGTCCCCGGCGCTGGTGCCGGGCACCGTAGAAGTGAAAACAAGACCCCCGTAGATGCCGGGATGGATATCCGTCCCGGTGGTCGCGTAGGTCGATATGGTCGTCAGCCAGAGCTGCTCGCCGGTATTGATGTCCAGGGCCGCCATGTTGTAAGGGTCGGCGCTGCCGAAGACTTTGCCCCACCCCACGACCACACCGTTAGGCCCGATATTCGAGTCGTTATAGAGCCTCTGCCACTTGATGTCCCCGGACGCCAGGTCGATGGCGAAAATGTTGTTGCCGAGGTCCTGGAAATAGACGGTATCCCCCATGATGATGGGCGTGGTGGACGCCGCCCCGAATATCCCCTGTCCCGGTAGCGGTATCGCCCAGGCTAAGCCCAGGTTGTCAACGTTCCCGGAATTGATGTCCGCGTCCATGGTCGCCCGGGTATTGGCGTAGTCCTTATTGGGCAGCGGCCAGTCGGCGGCATACTGCGTCACCTCCGGCGGTACCGCCGGCACGCCCGGCGCGGGCGTTGGTGTTGGCGCAGGCGACGGCTCGGGTGTCGGGGTTACAGTGGGTGTGGGAGTGAGTGAAGGTATCGGCGTCGGTGTGGGCGTCGGCGTAGCGGTCGGCCCCGGCGAGCACGCCGCCAGGACGATTAGAAAGGTCGTGATAATTACCAGCAGATATTTACGGCTGAACGCTAAAATCAGTCTCATATGGCACCCCCGTTGGTATTAAATACGTGGCACGGCTATTTTTTAATGGCTTTCTTGACCTTTTCCATCACGTCCGGCGGGATGGTCTTCATGTTGTGCGTTTTTTCGGCGTGAAGGGCCAGTATCTGCATCAGCTCATCCTGGCTTTCGTCCTTGACTTCAAAACCGCACTTCATACCGATGTCCTTGCATTTAATTGACGGCATAGCGTCCACCTCCCCGAATGATACTTATCTAAATAATATTTTGCCCCGTATGGAATAGTCATAAAATAGCTATGATAATAGTTACAAAACTGTTACATCGGGGAAGAAAACATTATGCCCGGGTCGACTCTTTGTTAAGGTCGTCGAGGAGGGCCAGTATCTCATCGTCGGTGGCGATATCGCTCATGGAGTCGGCGTAATGCGCGTAGCGTATCCTGCCTGCTTTATCGATAACGACGAGGGCGGGCATCCGCCCGAACTTGAGGAGTTTGACCTGCTGCCCGTACAGCCGGGCAATCCGGTGCTGGGGGTCAGGTATGCCGGGGAAAGGCATCCGGTGACTGAGCCAGAAATCCGCGAAGCCTTCAGCGTCCTCCGGCCCCACGGCGATGACCTCGGCGTCACGTTCGGTGAACTTAGGGTATTCCTGGCGCAACTGCGCCATATGCCGCCGGCAGTAAGGTCAGGTAAAGCCCCGGTTGAACACGAGGACGACGTGCTTTTTATTCTTATAGTCGGAAAGCCTTACCGTTTTACCGGTGGAGTCGGTCGCGGTAAAGTCGGGCGCGGGGGCGCCTAGCCGCGCTTCTAACATAATGATTAAGTCCCCGCCGGTTAAGATACTCTGGCGGTGATGCAGGACACCGCCTCCAGTCGGTTGGACGCACGCGCCAGCTCGTTAGCCAGTTCCTCGTCCCCGATAATGTCCCTCACCCAGTTGGCGAAATCGTGTTTTTCCAGGTTCGAGTGGTAGGCAAAGGTCTCGTCGGACATCGTCTTCAAGCCTTCCGCCAGCTCGTTGAGGTCGGAAAAGATACACCCGTCGTGGCACCAGAAGACGAACTCGACGGGGACCTTGGTCAGCGGCTTGCTACGAGTTTTCCGGGGTTTTTCCCGAAGCTTTGCTTTTTTTGCCATTTCTGCACCTCTCTAATCGATATTCGTCGGTATCACCGGGATGTCTGTATAAGTCTCCGGTGGGAAGACGGTAGTGCCGGAGGGAATCAAACGGCCGGGGAAAGCCTCCGGACCCAGGCCGGGACGGACAATGCACTTGCGGCCGATGGCGGTGCGGTCGGGCACGATTACGTCCCGGCCGATAACCGTGATGGCCGAGTTGGAGGTAACGGCGCCGAACCCCATAAAAGAGAACTTACCTATCCGGACGTTTTCGTCCGTGATGCACCCTTCCACGATGCTGTGAAAACCTATGGAGGTATCCGCCATGACTACCGAGTTTCTCACCAGGGCCTGCCTGCCGACGTAAACGCCGGGGGACAGTATGGAGTTTTCCACCCGTCCCTCGATAACGCACCCCGGGCTGATGATGCTGTTGACGATATTGCTGCCATTATTCAACCGGGACACCGGCGGGATATCGCTTTTACGGCGAACGGGCCAATCGTTATCCAGACTGAAGCGCGTATGCGGCGCCAGGAGCTGCATGTTGGCTTCGTAATAGGCTTCCACCGTGCCGATATCGTGCCAGAAACCTTTAAATTCGTAAGCGAAAACCCGGTCGGTTTTTACCATGCGGGGCAGTAAATTATAGCCGAAGTCGTGGAGGGAGCCGGGCTCGGTGGCGTCTTCGACGAGGCGCAAGGCGAGGCGGTCCCTATCGAAAATATAGATGCCCATGGAAGCCAGGTTGCTCCGGGCTATCGAGGACTTTTCCTTGAACTCATTTATCCTGCCGTCCGCTCCAACCGCCACCGTGCCGAAACGGTGGGTCTCTGCCATCGGCACCCGGACGACGCCGATGGTGGCATCGGCTTTTATTTTGCGGTGAAAATCTATCATCCGGCGGTAGTCCATCCGGTAAACGTGGTCTCCGGCCAGGACGAGCACCGTGTCGGCGTCCTGCCTGGCCAGATAGTCGAGGTTCTGGTAGACGGCGTCCGCCGTCCCGGCGTAAGAGCCGGCCAGCGGCGGCCGGACGCTCAGGTCCGCGTGGCGGCCGTTTTCCGCGTGCCACGTATCCAGGTACTCCGTCATGGCTTCGCGGCGGTAATCGACCAAGACGGCGATGTTCTCGATACCGGAATGGAGGCAGTTGCCCGTGCTGAAATCGATGACGCGCAAATTTCCCGCGAAGGGCAGGGCCGGTTTCGGCCTGAGCTCACAGAGGATATCCATCCTTTTCCCCCGTCCTCCGGCGAGAATTAACGCTATCGCTTTTTTCCCCATGACAGACCTACGCTTCCCACGCGCCAGCCGCTGAAATAAATATCGGTACATAAAAATTCTAAGGCCTGGTGGGTGGAAAAGTTATAAAACATTAGGAGAAATGATTACAAAACTGTGACATTTTCGGAGGGAAAATCGGGGGCGTCCCGCCTAACCTTAAAACCGGACCGGACGTTATATAAGGTAGGAAATTTGGAGTAACTTTTTTAGACATTAAATGACATATTTTTGTTACTTTTCCGGCCCCGATTTTATGACTATTCCATAGGCGGCTGGATAGAATGGGCATAATCCAGAGTGTCATGGGGAGCATCAGATGACATTAGTATCAGTTAAAGAAAACAGGGCCACTCAACTCAAGGAGCCGGTATCGACCACCGAGTCTACGGAGATGATGGCGTATTGTCCCGGCTGTAAAGCTTTCCAGACTGTCTGGCTTTACGGGGACAGGCTGATGAACACGCGTAAGTTCACCCAGGTGGGCGACTCAATCTATCACAACTGCGGTTCAGCCCAGCCGTGCCGCCTTTACGCGTTGTGATGCAACGATAACAAATTCGTTAAGAAAAGGAGAACGACGATGAGCGCCAGGGTCTATATGCTGCTGGATATCCGGGAGGAGAAGTACGAATACGCCCTCCAGGTCCTGCAAAACATCGGGGGAGTCATCATGATGGATACGCTGGAAGGGCACCCCAACGTTATCGCTATCGTGGAGGCCCCCGACCGCCAGCGACTGGTCGAGCTGATCATGCCCGTCCTCGGCTCCGTCGACCGCGTTACGGAGGACGTACACCTGATGGTGAGCCAGGGTGACCGGCCCGCCGTCCGCTTTTTGGAACCGGTCGTGGTGAAGTCCCGCGAAGAACCGGCGGTATACTAGCGAATAACTCAAAAATCAAATCTCAAATCTCAAAAATGGGGACGACGGGGTAGGGTTATTGATTCTTGGCTTCAGGTCTACTGAAAAAAGCCGGAGGCTATTCCGGCTCCTTGAGATTGCTTAAAGTCCTCAGTATCAGTTCGGGCAGGGCGGGGTGGATGTGCAGGCCGGCCTCCAGGCTATCCGTTTTACCCCCCGCCGCCATCACGTTTATCACTTCCTGGATGACAATGGGCGCGTAAGGCCCGATGATATGGAACCCCAGTATCCTGCCGGTTTTCTGCTCGGTAATCGCTTTGGCGAACCCGTTTTCTTCCACCATCGCCTCGCCCTGGGCCACGTCTGAATATTTAGCCCTGCCTACCATGATTTTATGCGTCTGGCGGGCTTCCGCCTCCGTCACGCCCACCGAGGCAATCTGGGGGTGGGAATACACGGCGTGGGGGGCGGCGTTGTAGTCCATCTTAATCCTGTTATCGTGTATGGCGTTGTTGGCCGCCACGACCGCTTCCTGGTTGGCGACGTGGGTGAACATCTGCCGGCCGTTGATATCACCCACAGCGTAGATGTTTTTCTTACCGGTCTCCATGTATTCGTTCACCTTGATAAATCCCTTCTCGTCCACCGCGACGCCGGTCTTTTCCAGGTTGAGAAGGTCGGCGTTTGACCGCCGCCCCGTCGCCACCAGGACGTGTTGGGCGGTGAATTCATTTCGCTTGCCCGTTCCGGGGTCGTTGACGACTGCGGTAATGCCTTGCCCGGCTTTCTTTATTTCTTCCACCCGCACTCCGGTATAGACTTCCATATACTTGCTGAGCTCCTGCTTGAGAAGGTCGGCTATTTCCGGCTCCTCGGCCAGCACCAGGCGGTCGGCCATTTCCAGGATGGTGACTCGGGTGCCGACGGCCGCAAAGAAGTGACCGTACTCCGCCGCGACGTATCCCCCGCCGATGATTATCAGGCTTTCCGGTCTTTCCTTGAGCTGCAGCAGGGACTCATTGGTCAGGTAATCGACGGCATCCAGGCCTTTGATGGGGGGGATAACGGGGCGCGACCCCGCCGCGATAAAAATTTTATCGCCTTTGATTTTTTCCGCGCCAATCTCCAGGGTGTAATCGGCGGTAAAGCGGGTCTCGACCTCGTAAAAGTCCAGCTTCGGGGCGTGGGTTAGAGCGTGCCTCATTTCTTCCTGCTGCTTAAGGACCGATTGCCTCATGCGCTTCATGATAAAGTTGAAATCGATGTTTTTTATTTCGGCGGTGATGCCGAGCTTTTTCGCCTCCTGGATTTCCCTGACCCTGTCTGCGGCGAAAATCAGCATCTTGGAAGGTATGCAGCCCAGGTTGGGGCAGGTACCGCCCAGCGGCCCCCTGTCCACCAGCGCCACCTTCAGGCCGTGGGAAAGCGTCTCCTCGACGATGTTCATCCCGCACCCGGAACCGATAACTATGGCATCATAACGTTTCATTCAGGGACTCCAGTCATAAAATATTACCGGAGAAACCGTGTGAGCTCAGGATTTAGGCTCGACCGGGTAGCCAGCGTCGAGCCAGGCATTAAAGCCGCCTTTGATGGGGAATACATACTTGAAACCGTTTTCCAGGAGTATTTGCGCCGCCCGGGCGCTGGAGGCTTCCCCGTGTCAGGTGCAGTAGGTAACGATAAGCCGGTCGTGCGGCAGCTCATCGAGGTGCTGATTGAGTTCGGTATAGTGGATACGACGCGCTCCCGGTATCTTTATATCCGATTCATCCCAGGCGTGTTGACTTCTCGCGTCGATAAAGTAAACCGGTTCTCCCCGGTCCAGTCTTTTCTTTACCTCGGCAGGGCTAATCCTTTTGAGTTCCATCTGACTGTCTCTCCTCTTTACGGACCGGGGCTGTTAAAACGGGCTAATCCGGGAGCTTCTTGAAGCCCTGCCATTTGTGGAAATTCTCGATTTCTTTATCGAGAGAAGGCGCCAGCTTGCTACCGTGGGAGGCTGCCAGCAGGCGGTACATGGCGATAGCGGGCTCGGCAAGTTTGTCCTGCGCCCGCAGGATGAAGACCGGTTCGTTATCGCCGATTTTGGGGATGTTGACCTTACCGTACTTCGTCGATATCGCCACGGCGTCCTCCCTGGTGTTCTATACTGTCACCCCGGCCAGTTTCCGCAGTATGTCCTTATTGATAAACATCCGGTTGCGTTCGATGCGGATGGCTCCCTGGTCCTGCATGGACTTTAGAGAAATGTGGACCATACCCCAGTCGGTGCCTACCGTGGCCGCGATATCACGCTGCGCCAGCCGCTTTCCATCACCGTCGCCGGCGTGTTCCAGTAAAGCCCTGGCAACCAGCCCCCTGACCTGGATAAAAGATTGTTTTTCAGATGATGAAATCACGGGCACTTCCTGTAATAAGGTCACAGCGCCATTTTAAGCTTGCGGTAGTGGAATAATCATAAAATAGGGGCGGTAAAACATTACAAAACTATGACATTTTCAAGGGAAGTCCGGGGGGGAATTTTTGGGGGACGTCTGTTCAGGCGGGCGGCTGGTCTATCATGTAGCCCGTTTTGGGCACGGTGTGAATCAGCGCCGGCCGCCTGGAGCCCTTCTCTAGCTTATGACGGAGGCGGCTTACCCACGTCCGTAATATCTGGACATCGTCGCGGTATTCAGGCCCCCAGACCCGGGTCAGCAGCTCCCCGTATAGCATAAGCTTGCCGGCGTTCCGGGCGAGCTCGCTCAGCAGGAGCCATTCGATACGCGTCAGCGGTATCTCTTTACCGTCGACGATGACGACGTGATTTTTTAAATTAATGGCAACATCCCCCAGGGTAATGCGGTCGATGACTTTTCGGTTTTCTTCGGGCGCCAGGCGCCGCCGGACTGCTTCGATGCGCGCCACCAGCTCATCGGGATTGAAGGGCTTGGCCAGGTAGTCGTCGGCGCCCATGTCCAGGCCTTTCACCTTGTCCACGTTGGTTTCCCTGGCGCTGAGGATGATAACCGGCACCGCGGAGAACGAGCGGATTTTTTTCAGGGTCTCGAAGCCGTCCATGCCGGGCATGACCACATCCAGCACGAGCAGGTCCGGCGCCTGTTCGCGTGTCAGCACCAGGGCTTCCGCGCCGTTATTGGCGGTAATGACCTCGTATCCCGAGGCTTTAAGCTTGAGGTTGAGGAACTTGATGATGCGCGGCTCATCATCGACTATGAGTACGCAGAACTGCTTCAAAGTTTTATCCTGTAAACGTCCACTTTCATCAGAATAATAACGGCAGGCACGGGGTATTGTCAAATACGAACGTTTAAAAAGCGGGAAAAATCCGTTTTGTAACAAATTTGTAATTTTTTCGGGGTGTTTGTTATGGAGCTTCAATACGAGATGTTTTATAATGGAGAAAATAGGATCTTGCCTCAATCTTAAACTCTTTTGATGGGGTTAAAGTTATGGCCGAATCAGGAAAAAAACAGCGAGTCCTCATCGTCGATGACCACCCAAAGGTGCTGAAATTCATCGAAATCGACCTCAAGCTGCGCGGTTTCGAAGTCCTGAGCGCCACTTCCGGCAGGCAGGCATTGGACCTGATGAAATCGGTAAAACCAGATATCGTGCTGCTTGATATGATTATGCCGGGCATCGATGGTTTTGTGACTTTGAAGGAGCTGCGGTCTTTTACGGACATGCCCGTCATCGCCTTCAGCGCCAGCCCGGGGAACCAGGACCAGGCTTTACAGCTGGGCGCCAACGATTTCGTAAACAAGCCGTTCGACCCGGACGATATGGCCAGGAAAATCCGGGTGCTGCTGAAGTAAAAAGGCCCGGGCGGGCGGGTTAAGCCCTTTCTTTACCCTGCCGGCAGCGTGAAATAGAAGGTCGAACCTTTATCCGGTGTGGACTCGACCCATATCCGACCCCCCTGGGCTTCCACCAGCCTTTTGCAGACCACCAGCCCCAGCCCCAGCCCCTGCGACCGGGCGCCTCTTCCCAGTCGCTCAAAGAGCTCGAAAACCTTGCCCTGGTCTTCCGCGGATATGCCGATGCCTTCATCGGTCACGCTGGTGACGACCATTTTTTTATCCCGGCGCGCGGAGACCTTTATCTTGCTTCCATCGGGCGAGTACTTGATGGCGTTTTCGAGCAGGTTATGAAGTATCCTTTCCACGCGCACGGGGTCGGCCTGGACCGGGGGCAGTTTATCGGGGAAGTCCAGCCGGAAGGTACGGCTTTCGGCGTGGGACTTAAGTCTTTCGACGATGTTCCTGGCGATAACCGGGATACCGACCGTCTCGGTGTGGAGCTGGAGGCGCCCCGCCTGGTAGCGGGAAAGCTCGAGGAGGTTTTCCATGATGGCGGAAAGCGAGTCCGCCCCCTCGACGGCATTTTGCAGGAGCAGGTCTTTATCCTCGGGGGAAATCCCCTCGGACATAGCCGTCCGCAGCGACCCGTTGATGACCGTCATGGGGGTGCGGAGCTCATGGGAGACCAGCCCGATGAACTCGTCCTTCATCTGCTCGGCCTTCTTACGCTCGGTGATGTCCTGCCCTTGGGCGATGGTAGCGACAACCGTTTTCCCATCCTGGGAATATATGTTGGCGGAGTTCCACAGCAGGATGCGCACCGACCCGTCCTTGTGGATGATAGGGATTTCCACCACCTCCCACCGCTCGCCGGAGGTGGCTTCCTGGATATGTTTCAAGGACGCAGTGCGGGTGTCGTCCGGGAAGAGTATATCCAGCTTTCCTCCAATCACCTCCTCGGCGGTAAGCCCGGTCAGGTGTTCAAAGGCATGGTTGAACCGTGTAATTTTAAAATCGGGGTTCCAGACGATGATGGGGGCGTTAGCGTAGTTGAAAAGATTATCGAGGTAGTCGCGCGTCTCGCGGAGCTCCCTGGTGCGTTCCAGGACGCGTGTCTCGAGCTCATCGTGGGCTTTTTGCAGGGCCTGCTGCGCCCGTTTTTGCTCGGTGACGTCGACGCCTACCTCCATGATAAGCGGCGAGCCGTCGGCATCAGTAAAGGGGAAATCGTAGATGTCGTAATTGTGTTTATCCGGGCCGACCCACTCCCAGTGGTGGGGGGCTTTGGTCTTCATGACCGTATAAGTCTCGCAGATTTCGCAGGGCTTGGTACGATTAAACAGGTACTCGTAACAGCGTTTGCCGTGCGACTCGCCGAAACGCTCCCGGAAAAAGCGATTGGCAAAGGGAACGTGATAGTCCGGCGTTAACAGGATGGTATAGACCGGCAGCATCTCCAATACTTCGTTGAAACGGCGCCTTTCGACGTTGACGCTCTCTCTGGCCAGCTTGTGTCCGGCGATTTCAATTTCCAGGGCTTTATTGGCTTCCGCCAGCTCGACGGTGCGCTCCTGGACGCGCGCCTCCAGTTCGTCGTAGGATTTTTGCAGGGCTTCCTCTATCTCTTTACGGTCGTTAATATCGATGGACGCCCCGAGCAAGGCCGGTTCCGCCCCGAACTGTATCTTCCTAACGGAGGTGGAAACCCAGAAAGGCGTGCCGTCGGCCTGTTTGACCCTGACCTCGTAGTTCGCTAAAAAGCCCTGTTCGCCCAGCATTTGAATGAGCAGCTTCCTGTCTTGAGGGTCCACGTACAGGTCCGGGGCTTTGCGTCCGATAAGCTCCTCCTCGGCGAAGCCGAACGCCTCGTCGTAAGCGTGGTTGGTGAAAAGAATCACCCCGTCCGAAAGTCGGCTTACGGTTATCTGTATCGGGGACGCTTCGGCGATAGCGCGGAACCGTTCTTCGCTTTCTCTGAGCGCCTGCTCGGCCAGCTTGCGCTCCGTGATATCGTGGACCATTCCCAGAGAGCGGATGATATTACCGCTTTTGTCCCTGATGTGCTGGCATTTTTCATGGACGTAGCGTACTTCTCCGGTGTCTTTCCGGATGATCCGGTGCTCGATTTCATAGCTGTCTCTCCCCTCGCGCACCGAACCGCTATAGGCGTTATCCACCGCGTGGCGGTCATCGGGGTGGACAGCTTCCAGGAACGCTTCATAAGTGGCGCCGAACTCCTGCGGTTTCAAGCCGAAAATACGGTATATCTCGTCCGACCACGTCAGGACGTTGCTGGTGAGGTTGAGCTCCCAGCTGCCCAGGTGCGCTATCTCCTGCGACCGCTCTAATCGCTCTTCGCTTTCTATTAGCGCCTGCTCGGCCTGCTTGCGCTCGGTGATGTCGGTATACATCGCCAGGTTTCCGATATGACGGCCCTCGGCATCACTAACGGGCGTTCCCGAGGCGTGTAGCCAGACAGTGCTTCCATTCTTGTGGCGGAACTTGATATCATACTCTTCGCTGATGCCCCTCTTGCGTTTTTCTATCCTGTTCATGCCAGAAGCAATCTCGGATTGATCAATCATGCCTATGCCGGGCTTGCCTACCAGTTCGCCAACGGAACAGCCCAGTATCCCGGCCATCCTGGGATTAGCGAAGGTTATCGTTCCTGTTGTATCGGCGACCATGATGCCCTCATTGGTGGTTTCCACAATTCGGCGGTATTTTGCCTCGCTCTCTCTTAGCGCCTGTTCAGCCTCCTTGTGCTCGGCGATTTCTCTGGTCAGGTCTATGTACAATTTTTCCAGCGTGGCGGTCCGCTCTTTGACCAGCTCTTCAAGGCGCCCGCGGTAAGCGATGAGCTCCGCTTCGCTCTGCTGGCGTACGGCAGCCTCTTTCCTGGCTTCATCGGTCCTGTCACGCAGGGTGGATGACATGTAGCTGATGATGATACCGACGAAGAAAAACACCAGGGAAATCGGCACGACTTCGATAGGGAACGTCAGCTGGTGCAGCGGCGGCAGGAAAAAGTAGTCGTAGGCAAAGAGGCTGAGGACGCAGCACAGTATCGAGGGCCCCAGCCCATAAAAAGTAGCGGTAAGAACGATGGCCAGGATGTAGAGGATGGGCACGTTGGCGGGGATGATATCGGGCTCCGCCAGTTCCTTAAGCCAGGTGGCCAGGGCAACCAGCGCGATGGTAAAGAGATAGCCCTGCCACGCTTTGAACTTTATTTTATCCAGTAGTTTTTTTATGCGCATGTTTTTGCTCCAATAGTCCTCATCTACCCTCTGTTTGCCATTTTATCACCCTGTTGCGTTTAACTCAAAATGAAAGAATCGGGGGGAAAAGAAAGAGGGGGGCTTTATCCCCCCTCCGTGAATGTTCAGGCGCCGGTCGATGTTATTTTGATAACGGTATATCTCCCAGGTTGATGTCTTTGGCAGTGTCAAGCTTATCGAAGGACTTGGTCGCGAAGCCTTTGGCCTCAATCTTGAGAGAATAGGTGCCTTCTTTCAGCCCTTCGAACCAGAAGTCCCCGAAGCCGTTGGTAG
>CAYXOZ010000007.1:0-23395 GCA_964467135.1 uncultured Dehalococcoidaceae bacterium | reverse complement strand
CTGGCCAACTATTATCTGGCGATGGAGCACGACCTGGAGGTCATTCCCGTCGTCAATAAAATAGACCTCCCCGCCAGCGAGCCCGACCGCGTTATCGAGGAAATCGATAGCGTTTTCGGATATAAACCGGAGGAAGTCCTTCTTATCAGCGCCAAGACCGGCCAGGGCGTGCCGCCCCTGCTCGAGGAAATCGTGAAGCGTATCCCCGCTCCCAGGGGCGATAGGGGTCAGCCGCTGCGGGCGCTTATCTTCGACTCCCACTATGACGACTATAAGGGGGTTATCGCTTATCTGCGTGTCATGGACGGGCGCGTCGTTAAAAGCGACCGGCTTAAGCTGATGGGGCAGGGGACCGAGATAGAGGTCCTGGAGGTGGGCTATTTCGCCCCCGGCCCTAATCCCGCCCCCGAGCTTACCGCCGGCGATGTCGGCTATATCGCCACCGGACTGAAAAACATCGGCGACTGCCATGTCGGTGATACCGTGACACTCCTGAAAAACGGCGCCGTGGCGCCGCTGGTCAGCTATCGTCCCCCCAAGCCGATGGTGTTCGCCGGCATTTACACTACCCAGGGCGAGGATTATTCTGAGCTGCGTGAAGCTATTGAAAAGCTTAGCCTCAACGACGCTTCTCTCTCTTACGAGCCGGAGTCCAGCCCCGTGCTGGGCCACGGTTTCCGCTGCGGCTTCCTGGGACTCCTTCACATGGACATCGTCCGTGAACGACTTGAGAGGGAGTTCAATCTCTCGCTGATTGTGACCGTGCCCGCGGTCAAGTTTGTCGTTACTCTCATCAGCGGCCGCCAGGTGACCGTCGTTAACCCCACCGATTTCCCCCCTCCCGCCGAGATATTAAAGATAGAAGAGCCTTGGGTAAAAATAACGGTTATCACTCCTTCGGCTTTCATCGGCGGGTTGATGGACTTTATTATCGCCTCCGGCGGCGTCTATAAACACACGGAGTATCTCGGCCAGTACCGCGGTGGCAGCGAGCTCGGCCAGCGGGTGCTGCTGGAATACGAGGTTCCGTTACGCTCGATGTTGACTGTTTTTTACGACCAGCTGAAAAGCCGCAGCCGGGGTTATGCCTCGCTGGACTATGAGTTCATCGGCTACCGGGAAGCGAAGCTGGTGAAACTGGACGTGCTGATTAACGATGTCCCGGTGGACGCGTTCAGTCGCATCCTGCCTCCGGAGAAAGCCCACGACGTGGGAAAACAGGTGGTGGATAAGCTAAAAGAGACCATCCCGCGCCAGCTTTTTAAAGTCCCGATTCAGGCGGCTATCGGCAGCCGGGTCGTCGCCCGCTCGGATATCTCCGCCCGGCGCAAGGATGTCCTGGCCAAGTGTTACGGCGGCGATGTTACCCGCAAGCGCAAGCTGCTGGAAAAGCAGCGGGAAGGCAAGAAGAAGATGAAGTCCATAGGCCGGGTGGAAGTACCCAAGGAAGTTTTCCTGGAAGTGCTTAAACTAGGCTAGGATGACGAAATCGCCCGGTTCTCTATTTTCGCTGGTATCACAAAACGCAGTGTTGTCCCTTCACCCGTTTTTGAGTCGATTTCCATGGTGCCCCCCAGTAGCCAGGTGCGTTCCTGCATTCCCATTAATCCGAGTTTGCCGTTGTGGGGAATATCATCCAAAGCTCCCCCGGCATCGAAGCCCTGTCCGTTATCGTTCACGGTGAGTTTTATGCCGTCCTTGGTAAACTCGGCGATGACGCTTGCTATGGTTGCCCGGGCATGCTTCCGGATGTTGTTAAGCGCTTCCTGGATGATGCGGAACACCGATAGCTCTACCTCTCCCGTGAAACGCTTTTCCTCGCCGATGATGGTGAAGGTGACGTCCATGTCCGCGCTCTTGATGTTGTGCGTGAGGGAACGGAGGGCCGGTATCAGCCCCAGGTCGTCCAGCAGTGAAGGTCTCAGGTTCTGAACGAAGCTGTTCATGGACTGCAGGCCCTGTTTCGTGAGCTCGTGGATTTCCTGGAGGGCCGCCGCTTCGTCCTTGCCGAAATGGGGTTTTTTCCTGAGGAGGTTGTCCAGCCGCCGCGAGAGTGAGCCGAGAATCTGGGACATATCGTCGTGGAGCTCCCGCGATATGGCGCGGCGCTCTTCTTCCTGTGCCCGGGTTATCTGCTGCAAATAGTAGCGCAGGTTGTTTTCCAGGACTTTTCGTTCGGTGGTATCAACTAATGTCTCGATGGCCCCGATTATCTGGCCGTTTTCATCCCGGATGGGGCTGGCGGTAAAGTGGAGCCACCGGCCCTTTCTGCCGAGGGCGGGAAAGAAGTCTTCGGCTTCATAGGCCCCTTCGAGAAGGGCGGATTTTCTATACTTGCCGCGGTAATAAACCTCGATTTCCTGCGTGGATGCCCCGTCCACGATTAGGTCGGCCATTGTGGGCCTTTTTTCGCTGTAGAACGAGCGCCAGTGGTCGTCACTGCCGATGACATCTTCGCCTTTGCGGCCGGTTGAGGCTTCCAGGGCGATGTTCCAGTGGGTGACTCTGTGGTCTTTATTGATAACGAATAGCGGGATGGCCGAACCGTTAACGATTTTCGCCAGCGTTGTTGAGCTTAGCGGCATATCTTTTCTTTATGGCTGTCCGGGCCGTCTATTGCACCAGCTCTTCCAGCGTGAACCAGCCCTTCTTTAGTCCGTATAAGACCGCTTCGGTGCGCGAGCCGACCCCCAGTTTGTTGAAGACGTCCCGCATGTGTCCTTCGACGGTGCGGTAGCTGAGGTGGAGTCGGTCGGCGATGTCTTTATTGGTGAGTCCCCGGGCGGCCAGCCTGATGATATCGAGCTCTCTCTCGCTGAGGCGCTCGGTCTCTTCTTCCATGTTCGGCACCTTGTCCGGTAGTTTGAAGTAGTTCATGACTTTCTTAGCGATGGCGGGGTCGAGCACCGGCTCGCCGTTGTGCGTGGCTTTAATCGCCTGCACCAGCTCGTCGCCGCTGACGCTTTTTAGCAGGTAGCCCGCCGCGCCGGCTTTGAGCAGGGCGAAAACATATTCGTCGTCATCGTAAGCGCTGAGTATCAATACTCCGGTGCGCGGGTTTATCAGCTTGATCTGGCGGGTGGCTTCGATGCCGTTAAGCTTGGGCATGGCGATGTCCATCACGACGACGTCCGGTTTCAGCTCGGTGACCATCTGGACCACCTCTTCGCCGTTACTGGCCTCGCCCACTATGTTAAAACCCTTTTCGTCTTCCAGCAGACGGCGGATACCCTGCCGGGTTATCAGGTGGTCTTCTCCCAGGATTATACTTATGTTGGCCATAGTTACTCCTCTATAATCATAGCAGAAATATAGAGTACCTGTATATATAACAAGGTATTATTTATATTTGATTTCCAAGCAGCAACCTCCTCCTGCTCTCTCCAAAAGCAGGGTGTCTAAGAGGGGCGCCAGCCCCTCTTCTTTATCTTCCCCCTCTCCGCGGGCGGAGAGGGGGATACAGGGGGTGAGGTCACTCCCTGTTCGAGAGAGGAATGGGGGTGAGTACAGATAATCAATGATAAGCAAACATAACCGTAAATTATAATAATGGCGAGCGTATTTTATTAAACGTATGTAAAAGGAGAGGCGCAGCTGAAAGCTGCGCCTCGTTGGCGAACGGGAGGGCTATCCTGTCTATTCGTTGGACGCGGATGACTTTTCTTTAGCCATCATCGCCCCGATTTCTGCGTAGGGTATCTTTACCTTGGGCAGCACCGGTTTGCCGCTGGCGCCCATGGCGATGGCGCCGGTCGGGCAGACGTAAGAGCAGTCGCCGCAGCCGATGCATCCCTCCCCCAGTTCATAGGCGTAGAACGGGGCGGCCACCTCTTTATAAATACCGCGGTTCACCAGGCTTATCGCCGATTTGCCGATTATTTCCTGGCAGGCGCGTACGCAGAGCCCGCAGAGGATGCAGTTGTGGTCGCCCAGGGAGAACCTGGGTTTCTCCACGCCGTACTCCTGCGCCAGTTCCTGGATTACCCTGGTGTTCGGGCAGCGTGCCAGCAGCAGCTCGATGATGCCCTTGCGGAGTTTCTTTATTTTTTCCGTGTTGGTCTTGACCATCATGCCTTCTTTGACCTCGTAAAGGCAGGCGGCCACGAACCGGAAGCTCTTGCCGTCGTCCTCGCTTACTTCGACGGTGCAGAGACGGCAGGCGCCGTAAGGGCGTACGGCGGGACTGTAGCAGAGGGCCGGTATTTCGCCGATTCCGGGCATGCGTTGTAACGCCTCGAAAATGGTCTGTCCGCCGGAGACGGCGATGTCTTTGCCGTCGACGTTAAAGCGCACGACGTTAACGTCGGCCGTTTCCGTAATTTCGACCGTTTTTTCCGCGCTTAGCCAGTATTTCGTCATGGATATTCTCCTTTTCCTTATATCACGGTTATCTCACCGTTATATCACAGCATCATGGCTGTGTAATCACATTTTTATTACTGTTTGACTACCGCCCCGAACTTACAGCCGTCGAAACAGGCGCCGCACTTGATGCACATCCCCTGGTTGATGGTGTGGGGCTGCTTCTTTTCGCCGGTGATGGCCCTGGTGGAGCATGCCCGGGCGCAGACGCCGCAGCCGGTGCATTTTTCCGCGTCGATGCTGAATTCTATCAGCTCCCGGCAAACGTGGGCCGGGCACTTTTTATCGATAATGTGGGCGTTGTATTCGTCTTTGAAATACCGGATGGTGCTGAGGACGGGATTGGCGGCCGTCCTGCCCAGGGCGCAAAGCGCGCCGGTGTCCAGCACCTCGGCGAGGTCGGTCATCGTCTGGAGGTCTTCCGGCCTGCCCTGGCCGTGGGTAATCCTGTCTAGGATTTCGCTGAGCTTGGAAAGCCCTTCCCGGCAGGGAGTGCACTTGCCGCAGGACTCGCCCTTGAGGAACTCGATGAAATAGCGGGCGACATCCACCATGCAGTTGTCCTCGTCCATGACAATCATGCCGCCGGAGCCCATCATCGAGCCGAGCCTGGTCAGCTCGTCGAAGTCGACCGGTGTGTCGAGCAGCGACTCCGGGATGCAGCCGCCGGAAGGCCCGCCGGTCTGGACGGCTTTGAACTTTTTGCCGCCCGGGATGCCCCCGCCGATTTCGTAAATCATCTGCCGCAGGGTGATGCCCATGGGCACTTCCACCAGGCCGGTGTTGTTTATCTTGCCGACCAGCGAAAAGACCATGGTGCCCTTGCTGCCTTTGGTGCCGATTTTCGAGTACCAGTCGGCGCCCTTATTAATAATTAGAGGAATGTTCGCCCAGGTCTTGACGTTGTTCAGCAGGCTGGGCCGGTCCCAGAGTCCTTTTTCCGCCATGTGGACGTATTTGGCTTTCGGTTCGCCGAGCTTGCCTTCGAGGGAGGCTATCAGGGCGCTGGACTCCCCGCAGACGAAGGCCCCGCCGCCCTTATTTATGGTTACTTTGAAACTGAAGCCCGAGCCGAGGATATTATCGCCGAGAAGGCCGTAGTCCAGCGCCTGGCCGATGGCGGTCCGGGCATGTTCTACCGCCAGGGGGTATTCGTTGCGGACGTAGATGTAGCCCTGGTGAGAGCCGATGGCGTAAGCGCCGATAATCATGCCTTCGAGGACGCTGTGGGGGTTGCCTTCGAGGATGCTGCGGTCCTGGTAGGCGCCGGGGTCGCCTTCATCGGCGTTGCAGAGTACGTATTTAATATCGTTTTTGGCCACGCGGCAGGACTGCCACTTGCGTCCGGTGGGGAAGCCGCCGCCGCCCCGCCCCCTTAACCCCGACCGCGTGATTTCATTAACGACCTGCTCCGGGGACATCCCGGCAAGGACTTTCGCCAGGGCGGTATAGCCGCCGGCGGCGATGTACTGCTCGATGTCGGTGGGGTCTATCTCGCCGTTGGCTCCCAGGATAAGGCGCGTCTGTTTTTTATAAAACGGTACGTCGGATTCGTAAGTGATCTTTTTATTGGTGGCGGGGTCGGTGTAGAGCAGCCGTTTGACGATATTGCCCTTGAGGACGGTCTCATCGATTATTTCCGGGACGTCCTCGGGTTTGACCTTCTGGTAAAAAATTTTCTGGGGGCCGATGACGACGACCGGGCCGCGCTCGCAGAATCCGTGACAGCCCGTTTCCTTGAACTCGATTTTCGCCGGCAGTTCTTTCTTTTCTATTTCCTCGGAAAACGCATCGACCACGTCTTCGGCGCCCATCGCGCGGCAGCCGGTGCCGCCGCAGACGGAGACGGTAATCCGGCTGGTGTCCCGACTGTTGATAATCGACTGGCGGAGCTGCTCCAGCTCCTGGATACTGTTTAGTCTTTCATCGAGTAGTTTTTTTACCTGTTCTACCATTTTTAGCCTTCCTGTTTTCTATTCGTACTTTTTCAGGATTTTGTCGAGCTTGTCCGGGGTCACCTGGCTCTCGTACTTGCCGTCGACCACCACTACCGGCCCGAGGGCGCAGCATCCCAGACAGTTGGCGGTCTCCAGGGTGAATCGCTCGTCTTCGCTTGTATCGCCGGGTTTAAGTTGGTAGGTCCTCTCCATTTTATCAACGAGTCTCTGGCCGCCGCGGACGTGACAGGCCGTGCCCAGGCAGACGGTGATAACATGGCGGCCCCTGGGCTTGAGGCTGAACGCTTTGAAGAACGTGGCCACGCTGAAGACCTGGCTCAGGGGGATTTCCAGCTTCTGGCTGATTCTGATAAGTACGTCCTGCGGAATATAGTTGAACTCGGCCTGGATATCCTGGAGTAATGAAATAAGTTGCTCTTTTTTATTTATGTAGCTATCGATAAGCGCCTCGATTTTACCGGCGTTGCCGGCGATGAGCGCCTGAATCGCGGCGAAATCAAGTTCAGTCTCCACTGGTGTACCTCCTGAATGACCTTTCCAATTAAAGGGTATTACCCGCGGCGTGCCTGTGCCATCCGTTGACACGCCCGTTTTTCCCGCAAGAATCACCCGTTTTTATAAGGGTTTTCCGCCACGAGGCAGGTGTAAACACTTTTTTGGCGTAAGTGTAGTTAGCAGTTACGTTTAGATTTTAGTTTAAAGATAAAAAGAAAGAGGGGCGTGACGCCCCTCTTCAATGTGAATAAAAATAGCAAAATAACTGTTACTTATAAACCCCGTATTCTTTGGTAAACTCTATCATGGCTTTCAGGTTTTCCGGCTTGACCTCGTCGGTGGAGCTCCGCGGCGAAAGGATATAGCCGCCCCCTTTCCCCACCACGTCGATGAGCTTTTTACAGTAGTTTTTAACGTCCTGTACCGTTCCTACCTGCAAGAGCGAAGACGGTATGTTTCCCTCGATGCAGACGTGGTCTTTCAGGATTTCCTTAGCCCGGAAGATGTCCGTGGTATCGAAGCGCGCCAGCATTTTACCCTTGGGGAACTCTAGGAGGTACTCCAGCCGCGACGTGAAGTTGCCTTCGAAGAAAATGCAGGGCGTCGCGCCTCTTCTGATAAGTTCCAGGACCAGCTTCTTGAAAGTGGGCCAGTAGAAGGTCTGGAACTGCTTCATGGACATGAAGTCGTCGGAGCCCCTGGTGTTGGTCATGAAAATCCTGGTGTAGCCATTCTCGTTAGGTTCGGGCATGGGTCTTTCCAGCGTTTTCTTGAGGATGAACTCGCACATCTCCCTGATTTTTTCCGGTCGGCGGAACATGTCCGTCATGGTGCCGCTCATGCCCCGCATGGAGTGGGAAATTACGTCGAACGGCGGCATGGCCGCCCCCTGGAAGTATTGCGGGAAACCCATATCTAAAATCATCTTGCTGAACCGGTCCTGCTTCGGGCGCCACCTGTTCAGTTCGCGACCGGCCTGCTGGAGGGTCCGTATGGCGCGCGCTACTTCCGGGTCGGTAAAAGCCAGCGCCATCATTTGCGGCCCCATCGGCCCCCCTCCCAGGTCGGAGAGCCTGGGTATTTTGCTGAGCCCCGCCAGCTTTTCGCTGGTGCGGGACAAAAATATCCGGAACATATAGTCGGACGGGTCGGTCATATAGAGGTCGTACTCGTCGCCCTTCATGTTATCGATTTCTATCGACTGGTGCCCCTGGTAGGGGTCGACACCGCATCCCGGCCACTTCATCGTTTTGAGACTGAGTATTTCCAGGGCTTTCCCCGGCGTGAATGGCTGCGCGAAAATTATGTCCGGCTGGAAATCCCGCAGCGTCCTTTGATAAGCGTCGTACCAGGCGTCGTAATCGTAATAGGCGGCGGAGCAGGGGATGCCGACATATTTGGCGGGGAAATAGCCTATCGAGCTGATGATCGGCACCCGGTCCGTCGGTTTCAACCGGATGGCGTCCATGATTCTCGTTTCGCGTTCTTTGCGTAGCTGTTTACCGGTTTTTCCCCGGTTTGCCTGTGGCGTCATTATTTATCCTCCGTATTTTACACATTTTTACCCGAAATTTTTTTAAAGTCGGTTTGTTCTATTATAGACTATCGCCGGTAATTTATCATCGTCAGCACCGGCCGGTTTTTTTATTGGTGGAATGATAATTTATGTGTTAGAATACTCTCGATATTTAACGTCGGAAGGAGAGATTCGATAAAAATGGCAAAATCGGTCTATGAAAAATATGCCGTGAGAAAGCCTATCTATGAGGCTGGACCCGGTGTGAAAAATCGGCAGAGTCCCACCATGACTTTTATGAGTGAAAAGCAGGCGGGCGCCCCTTACTATATCGAGCTCGGCTGGATTAACGGTATCCCCGAGCCCAACCCCCATATCCATGAGCACGTGCACGAATACGACGAAATCGTGCTGCACTGGGGCGGCGACTCAAAGCAGCCCCAGGTGCTGGGCGGCGAGATTGAATTTTTTATCGGCGGCCAGCCCATCACTTTTAATACCACCACCGGGATTTTCATCCCGAAGGGGACGCCCCACGGCCCCCTGACCTGGAAGAGGTTCGATTTCCCCCATGTCGAGATGGCGATGATGCTCGGCACCGGCGACCCCTTTAAGGGCTGGGGCAAGAGCGGCATCAATGACCCGAAAAATTCGCCGCCGAAGAAGGTTAAAGAATTCGACTACGAGCAATATGTTATCCGCAGTCCTATGCGCGAGGCGGGGGGTAACTTTAAGTCAGGCCGCCAGAGCCCGACGATGACCTATATGAGTCGCACGCAGATTAACGTCGCTAATACCTATATTGAATTCGGGTGGATTTGGGATATCGTCGATCCGCCGTTGCCCAGGATGGTGCACGATAATCTGGATGAGATAGTCCTGCATATCGGCGGCGACTCCAACGACCCCGAGGACCTCGGGGCGGATATGGAGTTCGGCATGGGTGATGATATGCTCCAGTTCAACAAGAGTTTCGGTATGTGGATTCCCCGGGGCGTGGTGCATGGCCCGCTACGATGGCACAAAGTACGCAAGCCGCATATTGAAATGGCTATCATGCTCGGCGCGGGCACGATGATGGAAGGGTGGGCTGGCAGTTTCTTTGGACCGGATGGCAAGCGTATGCCTGCCGGCCAGCGTCCCCCGCCTCCTCCGCAACAATGATATTTTTATTTAACTTAAGGAGGTTGAAACATGACTAGATGGCAGGAATTGCTGGAAAACGGGAAAATACCTTCCTGGCCTTACCCCGTAAATTACGATAAAGAGCAGGAGATTGATACCGATGTTCTGGTCATCGGCGGCGGCATCGCCGGCTGCTGGGCGGCTATCAGCGCCGCCAGGACGGGCGTCAGGGTGGCGTTGGTGGAAAAAGGGGATACCATCCGTAGCGGCGCCGGCGGGCCCGGCTGCGACCACTGGTGCAATGCCCCCGCCAACCCTTTATCCAATGTCGACCCGGATGAGTGGGCGCGGCACATGGCGGAGCCTCCGTACTCTAACGGCATCGGCACGCAAATCCAGTGCCGCGAGGACTGGGACACCCTGCTCGAGATGGAGCGGATGGGCGGTAAAATCAGGGACACTAAAGATGAATACGTGGGCGCCATCGGCCGGGATGCGAAGACCAAGATGATGATATCCCCGCGCTATACTAAAGTGCACAGCTATATCCCCGGTTCGCAAAAACCGATTGTCTTTAAAAGTAATCCGGAGCAGAAGCTGAACAACGTGGTCATCCGCGTCTGGGGGAGTACTTTTAAGCCCGCCCTGAAAAAGGAATGCAAACGACTGGGGGTAAAAATCTTCGACCGCGTTATGGTCACGAGCCTGCTTACAGACAAAGGCGTTCAGGGCGCCCGTGTCATTGGGGCGACCGGTTTTAACAACCGCACCGGCGAGTTCATGGTCTTTAAGTCGAAGGCGGCCGTCCTGGCCACTGCGGGCGACTGGTCGCTTTACGTTCTGAATACCGAGCTGGCGGGCTATAATACCTTCCGCTCCCGCACCACCACTGGCGACGGCGTTGCGATGGCCTGGAAGGCCGGGGCCGCCCTCACGGTGATGGAGCGTTCCGGTATTCTGATGCTGGGCACCGGCTACAAGCACACCTGGTACGGCGGCGCCGGGGACGCCAGCTACGAGAACGTCCAGCTCGTCGATGCCAACGGGAAAAAGCTCCCCTGGCCGACTCAGGGTTGGGCGGACGCCGGCGCCATGAGGCCGACCCCGGAAAATATGGAGAAAATCACTCAAGGCGTCCAGTCCGGTGAGTATGCCCTGCCTTTCTATGGGGATTTTCCCGCCATGCCGGACGTCGAACGCCGCGTTACCTGGAACATGATGCTCAAGGAGGAGTCCACCACTAAAAACATCGTCGATTCCTATGGCCGGGGTGGCTTTGACCCCGCTAAACACCTCCTCCAGAACTATAACTTTATCGAGGGCACCAGCCCTTCACAGTGGCGCACCGCGGGCGGCGGCGGTCCCGTCGTCGATTGGGACATGAAGTCGACCCTCGACGGGCTGTATGTCGCCGGGGAGCAGGTCTTTTCCGCCGGCGACCACAGTTTCGCCGCGTCGACGGGCCGGTACGCCGGCCGGAAAGCCGCTGTCTATGCCGGGCAGATTGGTGCCGGCAAAACGTCTCCGGAGCAGGTCGCCCGGGAAAAAACCCGCGTCTATGCCCCCATCACCCGCACCGATGGCATCGACTGGAAGGAGCTGCACGCCGGGGTCGCCCGTGCTATGCAGTACTTCTGCTCCGAGTTCAAGACGGAGTCGCTCCTTAAAATGGGACTGGATGCCCTCAAAGAAATCGAGGAGGTCTTTGTCCCGCGACTCTACACTCTGGACCCGCATAAACTGATGCGCAGTATCGAAGACCTGAGCCTGCTGGAGCACGGGCGGATTATCCTGGAAGCTTCTCTGGCCCGCCGCGCTAGTTCCCGCCCGCTTAACTTCTTCCGGATTGATTACCCCAGGGTCGATCCGCCGGAATGGAACAAGTTCGTGACCATCCGGATGGAAAACGGTAAAGTCGTGGCCGGCGAGCTTCCGTTCGACTATTTTGGCGATATGAAAGCCAGCTACGAAGCTCATAACCGGGATTACGCCGGAGTCTATCAGGGAAAATAAGGAGAACGCCATGCCTCAGAAAAAGACGTATGCTCTGCCTAACATGACCACCCCGGGCCGACCGGTGGTTTTTCACCCCGAGGTCTGTAACGGCTGCAATCATTGTATCGAGGTCTGCCAGGTGGATGTCTATATTCCCCACCCCGAGAAAGGCAAGCCGCCGGTCATCCTCCACCCGGACGAATGCTGGTACTGCGGCTGCTGTGTCAATGATTGCCCCCGCCCCGGCGCCATTACCTTCAACTGGCCGGTGCAGCAGCGGGCGTACTGGAAGGATAAAGCCACCGGTAAGGTCTTGAGGGATAGTCAGTAGCGAAAGGCCGCCGCTACCCTCTGTTTGGTTGCCGATACCTCGAGGTAAAAGGCTTCCTTCCCTCGCAGTGTAGCTTTGGTTTTCCGGTTTAATACCCGGGTTTGTCACCATTTGACAAATCAACAAGAGTTGGTTAGACTTTGACTAACCTTCCGGGGGTACGCCCCTCTATTTCATATTTTAATAAGATATGGGCGCTTGGGGTAAACCCAGGCTGACGCAATATCTTGTCGTTATCCGAGAGAGGAGGTGCTTATCGAGAGCAGCCTTTATTAACCAGGAAAAGATGGTGATCCATCTTCAAGTCTCGAAGGAGGGATGTTAAATGAAAAGTCGATTATTCCTGCCTGTGTTCATAGTAATAATAATGATAGCGAGTGTTATTTTGGGCAGCTGTGGCGAAGCGACACCCACGGCATCGCCTACTCCCACTCCCACGGGGGGCGGGCCTCAATACGGCGGCACCTTTACCTGGAACCATAACGGCGGCATCACCCAGATAGGCGCCCCGGTCGATAATATGGGTATCGCCGGCAACCGAAATACGTACCCCATGTTCGAAGGTCTTCTTAAGTCGAACGACGCCGGAGAACTTACGCCTTGGCTGGCCACGTCCTGGGATACTTCCGCCGACGGTAAAACTATTACGCTCAAATTAGTGCATGACGTCAAATTCCAGGACGGCACCGATTTCGATGCCGAGGCCGTCAAGTATAACCTTGAAGCTGTCTATAAAGCCAATCTTTCCGGCACCGCTTTCATGGGGAACGTCGAGTCTTACACGGCTTTAGACAAATATACTCTCCAGATTAAGTTAAAGGATGTTGATTCCCTGTTCCTGCTTCGTATTACCTCGGCCGGCGCCCTGGGCTTGATGGCATCCCCAGCAGCGCTCCAGAAAGAAACGACTCCCGAAACCGTACCCCAGGTTCATTCAGTGGGCACCGGGCCGTTCCTGTTCGATGGCTGGGAGAGAGACAGTTACGTAAAATACAAGAAATGGGACGGCTACCGGGACAAGACCAAACCCTACCTGGACGCAATTGTACTCAACAATACCGCTGACATCTCCGTCAGCATCATGGCCCTCTTGGCCGGAGAAACCGACTCGGTGGAGAATGTCGACCCCGTTGATGCCATACGTCTCAAAGGAATGGGCTATACTATTTACCAGCCCAACTTGTATTACCTCCACAGCATCTGTCCTGCCGGCAACGACCCGAATTCGCCTTTCCACGATAAGAGAGTCAGGCTGGCTCTCGAATACGCCATAGATAAGAGGACGATAGCCGCGGGTGTCGGCATGGGCTACTACGAACCTCTCAATCAACTGGCCACTCCCAGAGACCCATACTATAACCCCGACATGCCTTTCCGCGAGTATGACCCGGTTAAAGCCAAGCAATTGCTGGCCGAGGCAGGTTATGAGAATGGGTTTACCACGAAACTCATCACCGATGTTATGGCCCGCCGCGATACTCTGGTGGCGGTACAGACATACCTTGAGGCCGTCGGTATCAAGACCGAGATGGAAATCCTCGATTTCGGCGCGGCCTTTACCATGCCCAGAACGGGTTGGGAAGGCATCTACTTCCCCGGCTTCCCCAACGTCGGTACCCTGCTGGGTGTCCTCGGCCGATATGGAGACAAGACGACCTTCGTCAGCATGTACCAGCCGGAGGGCTGGTGGGATAAGTGGGACGCTCTCGTTAAGGAATTGGATCCTGTGAAAAGAACCGCAATCTTGAAAGACATCATGAAGCTGGCTTACGATGAGGTTGTTTACATTCCTTATCAGGGCGATGCACCGCTGGTTGCCATCAATCCAGACGTACATGGCTTCGAACATCATGCTCTTCACATCGTCAGTTACTGGGACCCCGCTAACTGCTGGAAAAGCAAATAACAGTTATATAGAAGACAATACTTAAAGACAGGGGCTGGTTTGAGCTTCATGACAGGCAACACCAGCCCCTGTGGAAAATTTGCTCTGGTACATTATTCCGACTGGTTCGCAGATACCTTTATCAATGACATCAGATAAAAACCTGTTAACCGGCCAGGGTTTAATATGACAACATATATCGTTCGCCGGATATTAATGGGCGTGATCGTCATTTTTCTCGTTACCGTGATGGTCTTTTTATTCATACGCCTTTTGCCGGGTGACCCCCTTTTAATTTACACCAGCCGCAGCGACATGCAGAATCTGTCCGAGGAACAGCTTTTCCAGTTACGCCAGAAGTTCGGCCTGGAAAAAACCCTGCCGATGCAGTATATCGATTGGGTAGGCGGGCTTTTCAAGGGTGATATGGGCCAGTCAATATTCTATGACGTAGATGTCGGGCTTCTCGTCTCCGAGCGTCTTCCCGTGACGTTTTACCTGGGATTCCTCGCTTTTGTCATCTCCGGCGTTCTGGGGATTTCTTTTGGGGTTATTTGTGCTTTAAGAAGGGGGACGTGGATCGATACTGTGGTTACCCTGCTGGCAAATGTCGGGATAACTATGCCTTCGTTCTGGGTGGGTATCATCCTGATTTATTTGCTGGCGGTTAAGGCTCACTGGTTGCCGGTGAGTGGGTATACTTCACCTTTCGTAAATTTCTCGTTAAGTACGAGGCAAATTATCATGCCGGTTCTCTGCCTTTCTCTATTTTCTATAGCGTCATTAACCCGCCTGACGCGTTCTTCTATGCTGGAGATAACCCAGCAGGATTATATCCGCACGGCCTGGTCGAAAGGATTGAGAGAAAGACTCATTGTGACCCGGCATACGATTAAAAATGCCCTCATTCCGGTCATTACGGTCATCGGTTTGCAGGTAGCTTTTATCTTCGGCGGTTCCGTGCTTATCGAAACTGTATTTAACATTAACGGCATCGGCAGGCTCGCTACCCAGGCTGTACAGAACCAGGACTATCTCATCGTCCAGGCCGTCACGCTTATTATGGCCATCATGGTGGTATTAGCCAACCTTATCGTTGACATTTCTTACGGATGGCTCGACCCCAGGATTAGGTACGATTAGGGAGCTTTCTCATGGCTAAAGGTTCTCGCAATAGCGAGGCGGCGGTTGACCCGGCCAAGTGGTCGGAAACAGAGCCGCGCTATAGTGAATTCCGGCGCATGATATCCGTCTTCGCCGGGCGTCCGCTGCCGGTGATAGGCTTTGTTATCATCGCGCTGGTGGTACTCATGGCCATATTCGCGCCGTTCTTGGCTCCTTACGAACCCAACGCGATGGACATCATGAACAAATTACAGTCGCCGAATGCCCAACATCTCCTGGGAACGGACTCCCTCGGCCGGGATACCTTGAGCCGGATAATATACGGCTCACGTACCTCGCTCATCGTAGGGATAGCGGTCATGTCGATAACTTCGGTAATCGGGATCGCGCTCGGATTAGTCGCGGCTTATTTCGGGGGCATCGTTTACCACGTTATCATGAGGTTCATGGACGCCCTGATGGCTTTCCCGATGTTGCTCCTGGCACTGCTCGTTGCCGCGATGCTGGGGGGCGGCATGAAGAACGTTATTATCGCCCTGGGCATCGGTATGCTGTCCGCCCCGTGCCGCCTGATGTGCGGGGTGGTGCTTTCGGTAAAACAGAACGACTACGTTCTTTCCGCGCGCGCGATGGGCATGAGCAACCTGCGGCTAATGCTACAGGAAATCCTGCCTAATTCATTTCCGCCGCTCCTGGTATTGGTGACCATCGGTCTGGGGGCGGTGATTCTGGCGGAGGCGGGCTTGAGCTTCCTGGGCATCGGCATTACGCCGCCTACGGCTACGTGGGGAGGGATGGTCAATGACGGCTATAAGTTCCTTATGTCCAGCCCGGTGCTGGCCATTTCTCCCGGCGTCGCCATCATGCTTGTCGTGTTTGGTTTCAATATGCTCGGGGATGGCCTGCGGGATGCGCTGGACCCCAAGCTCAGGGGGGTTATCTAGTCCGTATTTTTAAAGATTTGCCATGACAGAAATTTTGACCGTAGAAAACCTGAAGACGTATTTTCACACTCACCGCGGAATGGTGAAGGCCGTGGACGGTATATCCTTATATATCAACGAAAAGGAAATCATCGGTCTGGTCGGAGAGAGCGGCTGCGGTAAATCGGTGAGCATGCTTTCCGTTCTCCAGCTTATCCCCACCCCGCCCGGCGAAATTGTCGGCGGCAGGGTGCTGTTTGACGGCCAGGACCTGCTTCAGTACGCGGCCAAGGGCGAAAAAATGAGCGCCGTCCGCGGCGCCAAGATAGCCATGATTTTCCAGGAGCCGATGACCTCCCTTAATCCGGTGCTGACTATAGGACGGCAGCTCACCGAAAGCCTGGAAATCCATCTTAACATGGAGCCTCCGACCGCCCGGGAGAGGGCAATCGAGCTGCTCCGGTTGGTGGGCATCCCCGACCCCAAGAACCGGCTTGATGCGTATCCCCACCAGTTCAGCGGGGGTATGCGCCAGCGGGTGATGATTGCCATCGCCCTTTCCTGCAATCCGGTGCTATTGATCGCCGATGAGCCCACCACCGCCGTGGACGTTACCACTCAGGCGCAGCTCCTCGAGCTGATGCAGGACATGATTTCGCGGTTCAATACCTCCCTGATTATCGTGACGCATAATCTGGGCATCGTCGCCCGTTACGCCCAGCGGATTTACGTGATGTATTCCGGCCGCATCATCGAGTCCGGCCTTTCCGATGATATTTTTCTCAATCCGCGCCATCCGTATACTATCGGTCTGCTGAAGTGCGTGCCGCAACTGGGGGAAACGCGCGAAGAGAAGAAGCTGGTCCCGATAAAAGGCCTGCCGCCTAATCTGATTAACATGCCGGGAAATTGTGCTTTCTTCCCGCGGTGCGAAAACGCTTCGGAAAAATGCCGGCAGGAGCCCTGGCCGGAGCTGACCCTGATTGAAGGACAGCATTACGCCGCCTGTTTTTTTGCGGAAGTGCGAGAGAAATGATGGACCAGGAACAAGCGCCGCGCGTTATCGAAGTCTCTAACCTGAAGATGTATTTTCCCATCACCCGGGGCCTGCTGCGCCGCAGGGTCGGCGAGGTCAAAGCCGTTGACGATGTTACCTTTTCGATAATGAAGAACGAGACGCTCGGGCTGGTCGGGGAGAGCGGGTGCGGCAAGACCACAGTGGGCCGCTGCATCCTCCGACTTTATAAACCTACCAGCGGTAAAATCCTTTTTAACGGTAAGGATATTTCCGCGATGAAGGAAAGCCAGATACGGCCGCTGCGTTCCCAGGTAGGCACTATCTTTCAGGACCCTTACGGCTCGCTCAATCCCCGGCAGACCGCCCGTACCATCGTCGGTATGCCGTTAATCGTTCACAACCTGGTCAAACGGGGTGACTTTGGCACCAAGGTGGAAGAGCTTTTCCGGCTGGTGGGGCTTGACCCGTCGATGATGGACCGCGTTCCCCACGAGTTCAGCGGCGGGCAGCGTCAGCGACTGGGTATCGCCCGGGCGCTGGCGTGCCAGCCCCACTTGATCATCTGCGACGAGCCGGTTTCGGCGCTGGATGTATCCATTCAGGCACAGATAATCAACCTTCTGGAAAATCTCCAGGAGAAGCTGGGGCTGACTTATCTGTTTATCGCCCACGACCTTTCCGTGGTGCAGCATATCAGCAATCGCGTTGCCGTGATGTATTTGGGACGCATTATCGAGATTACCAATTCGCGGGAGCTTTATGCCAATCCCCTCCACCCTTACACTAAAGCCTTGCTTTCCGCGGTTCCGGTGCCGAATCCGGTCACGGAAAGGAAACGGACGCGGATTGTGCTTAAGGGGGAAGTGCCCAATCCCGCCAACCCGCCGCCGGGTTGCCATTTCCATCCCAGGTGTAATCTCGGCACGGATAAGTGCACCCAATCCAAGCCGGAGTTAAGAGACGTCGGCCACGGCCATGAAGTAGCCTGCTTTAGGGTCTAGGGCAGGAGGCGCCTGACTATTCGCACTCACACATCTAATAGTCAATACTCTTTTGTGGACAGACATGAATGGTGTTAGAATGGCAGGTAATGGCCAATCACGCTCAAAAGACAAATAGAGTCGTGTTCATATCACTGCTTTTTATTATTGTCATCCTCACAATAGCTGTCCCATCTGCCTGTTCCTCGGAAGGCTATTCGGGACCAACGGAATCAATCGTCGTTTCTTATTCGCCGTTTGAGTCCACCGCGCTTCTCTGGATTGCCGCGGACCAGCAGTTCTTCAGTCGGAACGGTCTGGATATCACCTTGCGCAAATACGATACGGGCGCAGGCGCCCTTGACGGAATGGTGAAAGGTGAAGCGGATATTGCCGTAGGAATAACCGGTTTCCCTTTAGTGCGAAAGGCGTTCGAGAAAGAGAAGGTCCGTGTCTTGGGAAATATGGATAAGGCCGAGTTCATCTATCTGGTGGGACGGAAAGACCGCGGCATCGAGAAAGTCGCCGACCTTAAAGGGAAACGCGTCGGGACTACCGTGGGGACGGTAGCGCATTTTTACCTCGGGAGGCTCCTTGAGTTGAACGGCATGAGTATGAAGGACATCACCCTCGTTGATGTCAAAACGCCTGAAGAATGGGTAAACGCCGTTGCTGACGGGGATATCGATGCAGTTGTCACGGCGCAGCCGTACGCCAACTCTGCCAGAGACCGCCTGGGGACAAATGCCACTATGCTGTCGGCGCAAGCCGGCCAGTTCCTGAATGGACTGGTAATTTCTTCCGACGCGTGGATAAAAGAGCATCCGGCACTGGCGGAGCGGTTCCTTCAGTCTTTGGCACAGGCCGAGGACTATCTGGAAAACCATCCCGCCGAAGCAAAGGTTATCGTGAAGGAAGGGCTCAACCTGGACGCCTCGTATATGGAAACGGTCTGGTCTCAAAACCAGTTTTCACTTTCGCTCGACCAGTCCCTCATCCTGGCCATGGAAGATGAAGCCCGCTGGATGATGAGCAATAACCTGACTACCGAGAAAACGGTACCTAATTTCCTGGACTATATTTATCCTGACGGCTTAAAAGCGGTGAAGCCCGGCGCTGTCAGGATTGCTGGATAGTAGGTTGAGAATATGAAAATCAGCACGAGACTCAGGCTCGCCATTTTTGTCCCCGCCGTCATGGCGCTGGCAATTATTATCACGCTGGTCTTTTCCTATCGGGAGATGATTAAAACCCAGGAATCCGGAGATACCATCAGGCAAATCAGGAGCAGCATCACCGAACTCAACCACTTTGTCTTTTCCTATATTCTCTACCACGAGGAACGTCCCAAGCAGCAGTTCCTGGCCGAGCACGAAATATTGATCGGAATGATAGACACTGCACAACTCTCTACCGCCGACCAGCAAAAGCTGCTGGACAGTATCCGGCAGAATAATGAAACCATTGAAGAGCTGTTTTCCCAATTGGTCGCCAATCATGAAAGCGCCGGCGCCGAGACGCCGGAATTGCAGGGGACCGAGGACCGGCTGGTGGGACTGCTCCTGCTGAGGTCCTACGAAGCCGATGCTAACGCCGCTACTCTGCGCGCGCTGATAGATGAAGGCATAACATTCAACGAAATGAGGACTACCGGTCTCATCTTCTTCGTGATAGTCCTCGCCACCATACCACTCACTATCGTCCTGCTCCGGACGAGACGGGGCATTATCTCATCCCTATCCAATCTAAGTGAGGGAGCTGCCGTCATTGGCTCCGGTAACCTGGATTTCCGGATTGAAGAAAAAGGGAATGATGAAATCACGGATTTGTCCCGCGCTTTCAACCGGATGACCTCCGACCTGAAGACCGTGACGGCCTCTAAAGCCGATTTGGAGAGGGAGATTGAAGAGCGCAAGGAAGCTGAAGAAGCGCTGCGGGAGAGCCAGCAGCGCTGGGCTACCACTCTGGCCAGCATCGGCGATGCGGTTATCGCCACCGATGCGGCGGGTAAAATTACATTCATGAATACCGTTGCGGAAGGACTGACCGGCTGGACGCTGGCCGGAGCTTTTACCAGGCCGGTAACCGAAGTGTTCAACATTATCAACGAAAAGACCCGACAGGCGGCGGAGGACCCGGTTGCCCGGGTGCTGCGGGAGGGGGCTATCGTCGGCCTGGCCAACCACACCGTCCTGGTGAGGAAAGACGGGAAGGAAATTCCCATCGACGACAGCGGCGCCCCGATAAAAGACCCGGCCGGCGTGACCATGGGTGTGGTCCTCGTCTTCCGTGATATCACCGAGCGCCGGAAGGTAGACCAGTTGAAAGATGAGTTCGTGGGCATGGTCTCTCACGAGTTGCGCACGCCTCTTACCGTGGTGACCAGTGCCATTAAAACGGCCATGGACGAACGGATTTCCCGCGAAGAATTGCACGAGCTTCTGAAAGAGGCGGATTCCAGCGCGGAATCATTGGCCGGCATACTGGATAACCTGCTCGAACTTTCAAGATATCAGGCCGGGCGCCTGACACTCGATAAGAAACTGGCAGACATCCCGGAAATTATTAAAGAGACTGTGGCTAATGTCCAGCGACTCTATCCCGCCCGCAAGGTCACGCTCGATATCTCGGACAAGCTTCCCAGGATACTCGTTGACCCTGTCAGGCTTGAACGCATCCTGGCCAACCTCGTGGAGAATGCCTTCAAATACTCCACCGAAGGGTCGGAAGTCCGGGTCTTTGCCCGGCAGGAGAAGGAAAGTCTGCTTATCGGTGTCAGTGACTGCGGCGAGGGCATAGCGCCGGAACTCCTGGCAAAGTTGTTTGAGCCTTTCGAGAGGCTGGAAGCTGGGCCTAAAGCCAAGGGAGTCGGGCTTGGCCTGGTGGTCTGCAAGCGACTGGTCGAAGCCCATGCCGGCCAGATCTGGGTGGAATCGAGGCTGGGCGAGGGCTCTACTTTTTCGTTCACGATTCCGCCGAGCAAGATATAAAGGACTCAATGCGGTAGCCTTCGGGCGATTATTCCTTACCGGCCAGCAGCATCCCGATTCTCTTTACCAGCTCGTCGACATCAAACGGCTTGGCCAGAAAATCGTCGGCTCCGAGCTTCAGGGCTTCCTGCATATTCGATGGTCGGGCGCTGTAAACGATGACCGGCATTTTTGAGGTCAGGCGTAATTTCTGTAATACCTCAAAACCGTCTACCCCCGGCATAATGATGTCCAGCAACATGATGTCCGGGCTGGCCGAGGCAATCAGGTCAAGCGCTTCCTGCCCGCTCCCCGCGGTAAGGACATCGTAGCCTGAGACCTTTAGCTTTATGCTAAGGACCCTGAGGATTCCCCGCTCATCATCAACGATGAGTACTTTTTTCTTCGCTGGCATTAAGTCCTTTCCCCGCCATGACTGGTGCTGAGGACCAGCCTTATCTTATCTACGAGCAAATCAGGGTTGAACGGCTTGGTAATATAGTCATTGGCCCCGAGTTTCAAGGCCTGTTGGACGATGTCGGTCCGGCCCGTGAAAACAATTACCGGCACCCGGGAAAAAGCCCGTATTCTCTCGAGAACATCCATACCGTTTATATCCGGCATTAATATGTCCAGCAACATGATATCAGGCTCCCGGGTTCGGACAACCTCAATGGCTTCGGCCCCTCTGGTGGTGGTGATGACATCATAACCTGAAAGGCCGAGTTTTATACGCAGCACCTTTCCTATCCTGGGTTCATCATCAACTACCAGGACGCGCTTTCTTGTCTCTACTATCGTGCATTATAGAATATTCCGCCGGAGACTTCTATTTTTTTACGTTTTAGATTCTGCAAGCTAAGGCTGCTGACTATCCGGGATATGACGTCGCCCTGGTTAAGCGTGTAGAAATGGAAATAGTTTACGCCGTGCGCTAGCAGGTCGGCGCATTGCTCGGTTGCCACTTCTATGCCGACTTTCCTGGCTTCTTCAGGGGAAGAGCCCGCCTTTTCGAACCTTCGCATAATGCGGTCCGGGACCGTGGCGCCGCACTTTTCACTGAATTTCATCACCTTGCCGATGTCGGTAATCGGCATAATGCCCGGTATAATCGGAATCCTGATTCCCGCCTTAATCGACCTCTCCAGGAAATTGTAAAAATACATGTTGTCGAAGAACATCTGGGTTATGGCGAAGTCGGCGCCGGCATCGATTTTCTGTTTCGTATAGTACATATCTGTTTCCAGGTCCGGCGACTCACAGTGGCCCTCCGGATAAACTGCCACGCCGATGGAGAACATGGAAAGGGAAGCCGCCAGCTTCACCAGGTCCCTGGCGTAACAGAAGCCGTCTTCAGGAGCCGTAAATTTCTCCGTCCCCTCGGGCGGGTCTCCCCTGAGCGCCAGCACGTTTTCAATCCCGAGCTTTCCGTAATCCTCCAGGATAGCCTTAAGCTCTCCCTGGCTCTGGTCGACGCAGGTCAAGTGTGGCATGGGGACCAGAGAAGTCTCCCGCTTTATTCGCAATATAATCTCTCTCGTATTTTTCAGGCTGCCCCCGCCGGCCCCGTATGTTACGGAGACGAAAGTAGGCTTCAAGGTTTGCAGCCGGGAGATACTCGCAAATAGCCTTTCTTCGCCCGCTTTATCCTTCGGCGGGAAGAACTCGAAGGAAAGACTGGCCCCTGTTTCTTTGATGACCTGTCCTATTTTCATTAACCGGGTTCTCTTTCTTCGATATCCTCGCGCTTGCAGCAGCCGCACTCGCAATCATCACCCGTGGCGCAGGACCGGCAGCAATAAACAACTCCCTTTTTCGTGTAAGCATCCTCGCCGATGTGACAACCGCATTCCGGGCAAAGCTGATCTGCCATCACCATTTTTTTGCCTCCTTATATGGTTAGTGTTTTTTCGGTCGCCAGGACCAGTTAATGATTTGTACTTTCGGACTCATTGTAGATACCGATTGATTTAAAAGGTATAAAATAGGTGACGGAATAGTTACAAAAACATGACATTTTGCTAAGATAAAAAAGCGAGGCTTATGATGAAACTGATTATCTTCGACCTTGACCAGACGCTGGTATTTACACTTATTAATGCCGGTCTTTCCCCAAATGTCATATAAATGTAACTTATTTTTAACTCATTTTATAACTTTTCTATCGACCCATCAGTAGAATGATTGGCAAGATTAAGAACGTATACATGAAAAGAGGATATTTTTATGAAGGTTCTCATTGCCTGTTTTAGCTCGACCGGTAAGACGGAGGCGATGGCGCAGTACATTGCCGAGGGCGTACGTTTTAGCGGACGGGAAGTTGTCGTTAAAAAAGTTGAGGACCTGAAGAGCGCGACTGACCTGGCCGGCTATGACGGCTATCTCTTCGGTTCGCCCACGTTCTCGCAAGACGTGCCTAAACCTGTGAAAACATTTCTGTCACTGGCCCAGAAGGCAAAGCTCGAAGGTAAATTAGGCGGCGCTTTCGGCTCGTACCGGCATGATGTCTCCTACCAGCACGATGCTTACGCGCCCGCCATTATCTTTAATATCCTGGAAAAGGAAAACAAGATGCGGCCGTTTGATTTGGGCCCTTTCAACTTGCAAGAAAATAAAGTTGAAACCAGGGAAGGTATCAAAGCCTGCCAGGACTATGGCCGGGTTTTTGGAGAGAAGTTGCGCTAGGCACACCTCGGAAAGTGTTCCATGGCAC
>CAYXOZ010000006.1:24032-24980 GCA_964467135.1 uncultured Dehalococcoidaceae bacterium | reverse complement strand
CGACATCCCCTTTTTACCAGCCATCCCTGAGTCGCGGCACATGCCGTCCCCCTTGCTTTTTTCCCCGTTCTCACGTATCATCAACTATAGTTTTTATACGTTAAAGGCAATATGAAGAAGAGTCGCATCGGCGTGCTGACCGGCGGGGGTGATTGCGCCGGTTTGAACCCCGCCCTGAAATGGGTGGTCAAGACCGCCATGGACGAGCGTCTCGAGTGGGAACGCGGCGTCCGCTACGAGGTCTTCGGCATACGTGACGGCTGGAAAGGTCTGCTCGACGTCGACCCTACCACCTGGGACACCGCGGGCCATATCACCCCGCTCAACCCGGACATAGTCAGAACATGGGACCGGTACGGCGGCACCATGCTGGGCACCTCGCGGTTCAGCCCCTACGACCCCAAGAACGAGTGTTCGAAGGCAGTCATCCAGAACATCGAAAGGCTTGGCATGGAAGCCGTTATCGCCATCGGCGGCGACGGCACCCTGGCGATAGCCACCCGGCTGGCGCGCGAAGGCGTGAACGTCATCGGCATCCCCAAGACCATCGATAAAGACCTCCCCGAGACGGACTACACCCTGGGTTACGAGACCGCCCTGAACGTCATCGTGGAAGAGGTCGACCGCCTCCGCACGACGGCGGGCTCGCACAAGAGGATTTTCGTGGTGGAGACAATGGGCCGCACCGCCGGCTGGCTGGCCCTGGAAGGCGGCGAAGCCTGCGGGGCTTACATCATCCTCATACCGGAGTACGACTTCTCCATCGATAGATTGAACGAACTGGTCACGGAAGGCCGCCGGTCCGGCACCAGGTATGAAATCATCATTACCGCCGAGGGGGCGAAGCCGCGGGGCGGCAGCGAGGTCGTGAGGAAAGAGGGGACGGACAGCTTCGGGCATAAAGCCCTCGGGGGCATCGGGGAAGTTATCGCGCGGGAAATCGAAAAA
>CAYXOZ010000006.1:14531-24022 GCA_964467135.1 uncultured Dehalococcoidaceae bacterium | reverse complement strand
AAGCACGCAACTGGAAACGCGCGCCGTGGTGCTCAGTCATTTACAGCGCGGGGGCGCCCCCTGCGCTTACGACAGGCGGATGGGCAGGTATTTCGGCATCGCCGCCGTCGACCTCATCGTCAGGGGAAAATACGGCAACATGGTCCGCGTGAAAAACGGTAAAATCTCTTACGTCCCGCTGGAAAATATTTACGGCAAGCTGAGACGGGTCGATACCACTACCGAGTATGACGCGGACAGATATAACGGACGCCGCACGATTATCAACTCGCGAGATTGATATGTCTCTCGTCGCCAAGGCGTACGCGCTATTCCGGGAAAAAGGTTTTCTGGCGTACCTCAAAGCTTCTATTAAGTATCTCCGCCTAAGCTGTTACCGCCGGTGGGGCAGGTATGTTTTCTCCGCCGGCAGCATCAGGACTGTTTTACACGTCATTGATGAAGATGACGCCGTCGAGCTGCTCTACATCCGAACGACCGAACGGTGTTTAATTAAAGAAATCCTAAATGAACTAAAACCAGGCGATATTTTCTGGGATATCGGGGCTAATCTGGGCTTTTATGCGCTGCTCGCCGCCGGCGTTCCCGGGGTAAGCGCGGTGGCTTTCGAGCCGAACCCGGCCACCGTTAAAAAGCTGAAAAACAATATCGCGCTGAACCACCGGGACAACATCAAAGTACTCGAATTAGCCCTATCCGATACCGAAAGCACCGTCAGATTCGCCACGATGGAAAACCGCGGGCACGGTAAAGCGCATATCGCTCTTAATAGCGATGGTAATAACGTCGAGGTAAAAACAGACAGGGGAGATAAGCTCGTTCAGACCGGGGCGATACCGGCGCCATCGGTCGCCAAGATAGACGTCGAAGGGGCGGAAGGTCTTGTCCTGAAAGGTATGCAAAACATCCTCGCCGGTTGCCGGACTATCTTCTGTGAGGTGCATTTACAGATCCAGGAGTACGGCGGTTCCGCTGCCGAGCTGGAAAATGTACTGAAAAGCGCCGGATTTAACTTGAAAAAGATACAGGAAAGAGGTCATAATACTTATCATCTGAAAGCTTCGAAGATGTAAGGAGAAATATGCGTAGCAAGAAAACCCCGGGTAATGAAGCTAATGACACCGATCCCCCTGTCGAGCCTGCCGTTTTCGGGAAGACCGCGGATATCAGGGAAGAAAACCGCCGCGCCATCCGGGAGACAGCCGCCGCGCATGGCATCTTCGCCGCCAGCATACAGTCGCTCTACGAAGCGTCCGGCAAGGGAGCCTACCGCGGCATCACCGTGCCCGCCATCAATATCCGCGGCATCACCTATAACGTAGCGAGGTCGGTCTTCCGGGCGGCGATGAAAGACAACGTCGGGGCTTTTATCTTCGAGATTGCGCGCTCGGAGATAGACTATACCGCCCAGACACCCGCCGAGTACGCCGCCTGCGTCCTGGCCGCCGCCGTCAGAGAAGGGTTCAAGGGGCCGGTCTTTATCCAGGGCGACCACTACCAGGTACGCCGCGCCATGTACCGCGAGAACCCGGAAAACGAGCTCAATGACATCAAGAAACTGATACAGGACTCCATCGAGGCGGGTTTTTATAATATCGATATCGACGCCTCAACGCTGGTTGATATTTCGAAAGCGGACCTCGTGGAACAGCAGGAGAAAAACTCACAGGTCACGGCGGAGCTGACCCGATTTATCCGAGGCATCCAGCCGAAAGGCGTCACCGTGTCCGTCGGCGGGGAAATCGGGGAAATAGGCAAGGGCAACAGCACCCCGGGCGACCTCAGGGCATTCATGGAAGGCTATCGCAAGCTGCTTAGCGACGGCGTCAAAGGAATCTCCAAAATCAGCGTGCAGACCGGGACATCGCACGGCGGGGTCGTCCTGCCGGACGGCTCCATCGCTAAAGTCGACATCGACTTCAATACGCTGAAAGAGCTTTCCCGCGTCGCCCGGGAGGAGTACGGACTGGGCGGAGCAGTACAGCACGGGGCTTCCACCCTCCCCGACGAAGCCTTCGACATGTTCCCGAAGGTGGGAACGCTGGAGGTGCACCTGGCGACCGGCTTCCAGAATATTATCTACGACAGCCCGAGTTTCCCTCCCGACCTGCTGGCTACCGTACGCCAACACCTCGACGCCTATTACGCGCACGAGAGAAAGGCCGGGGAAACGGAGGAGCAGTTCCTTTACAAGACGCGCAAACGCGCCTTCGGCGATTTCAAGAAAGAGCTCTGGAGCATCCCGGGGCCCGCCCTCGAAAAAATCATGGCGGAGCTCGAGGACCGACTGTCATTAATGTTCCGCAAGCTGAATGTCGTTAATACCGTCGATCTGGTAAAAAAGTACGTGACAGCCCCCTGAGACGTAAAAACAAAGGACTGGATATTCCGAATTCGGAAATATCCAGCCCTGTATAATTACTGAATAGGTTGTTGTTTACCGGCGTTATTTCTTGCCGATTCTGAACATCTTCGTGCCGCAGGACGGGCACACACCCTGCGTCGCTGGCTTGCCGTTTTTCATGGTGATGGATTTAGCGCTGCTCATCTCTTTCTTGGAGCGGCATTTGACGCAATAAGCTTGCATTGATTCCTCCTTCCTTGAAGCTATTTTGTATCTACAATATACTATTGCCCGCCGTGTGTCAAGTCGTCCGCACGAACAAACCCGGACTTTTTAGTCACAAATAATTGTTTTTGCAAACGAAAAACGGTCGGAGAAGGACCCGCGCCAGACCCAACTCGCGCCCGAGTATAATTCAGGACGGTCATATGCTATACTTTTATATGTAAAGAAGGTCCGAAACAGCATGAAAAAGACGGTTTTCGTGGACGGGCAGCACGGCACCACCGGCCTCAAAATACGCGAGCGCCTGAGCGGCAGAAACGATATCGAGGTCATCGAGATAGCGGAGGATAAACGCAAAGATACGGCGGCCCGGAAAAAGCTCATTAACGAGGCGGACATCGTTTTCCTCTGCCTGCCGGACGACGCCGCCCGGGAATCGGTCGGGATGATAACGAGCAGCCCGGTCCGCGTCATCGACGGGTCGACGGCGCACCGGGTAGCAGAGGGCTGGGTCTACGGTCTCCCCGAGCTCAAGAAAGGGCAGCGCGATTTGATTAAAAAGTCGCGCCGGGTCTCCGTGCCCGGCTGCCACGCCACCGGTCTTATACTGATGCTTTATCCGCTGGTGGCCCAGGGTATAGTCGCGCCGGACTATCCGGTCACCTGCCACGCCGTAGCCGGCTACAGCGGCGGCGGCAGAGCGATGATTTCCGAATACGAACGTAAAGACACGCCAGAATATATTAAAAACCCCCGACCCTATGCGCTGACGCTGAACCACAAACACGTGCCGGAAATGACCAGATACGCGGGGCTGAGTCGGCCGCCAGTTTTCGCGCCGACGGTGGTCAACGTGTATAACGGCGAAATCATCTCGATACCACTGGTCCCGGATTATCTAAAGAAAAAACTCACGGCGGCGGAGATAAGAGAAACGCTGGCGGAATATTACGCCGGGGAGCGGTTCGTTAAAGTGATGCCCTATCCGGCGGACGACCACCTGAAAAACGGATACCTGACGTTCACCGATGGCAACGGCACGAACAACCTGGAGATATTCGTCTTCGGGGGGAAGGAAAGAATACTGCTTTCCGCCCGTTACGATAACCTGGGCAAGGGGGCTTCCGGCGCCGCCGTCCAGAATATGAACATCATGCTGGGTATCGAAGAGTCTAAAGGACTGGAAACAGTTATAGATTAAAGGTCAAATCTCAAAAATCAAAAACACAAACTAAAACTAAAAAATATAAAGATTCGATACTACGCCTGATAAACTATGAGTAAATACACACATTTAGAACTAAACAAGGACATCTCCGCTCCAGCGGGCTATTACACCCCGCAGAAAGAGGTCAGGCTGAAATACGACGGCCGGGAGATACTCTACGTCCTCAGCCAGGCGGTCATAGAGTCGTCATGCTGCGGCGCATCCGATTTTAACAGCGCGCTGGTACCAGGGTTTGTGGTAAGCTGGCGTTCGGGAAAAAATAAAGCAGGACAGCCAATTTCCGAAGTGGAATCGATTACCGATGAAACGATACGTGATTCCATCCGTAAATATATTAAAGAAACCGAGCGCGTTTCACGGATAGAGTTCTGGTAGGCTTTTACCTCACCCCATACCTCCCTCCAAAGGCCACTGGTTCCCGACTTTCGTCGGGATGGTTAAATGGAGAAAAGGTAACCAGTTTGGAGAGGGGGAGAAAAGGAAGAGGGGCTTTCGCCCCCTCTCGCTGCGCACTCCCTTTTGTGGAGTGTGTGTTAGGGAGAAGGACCAACTCTTATTTCGTCTCCCTTGCCACCATATCCCGGTACGCCTGCATTAATTGAAGTGTAATTTTACCCGGTTTGCCGCCACCAATTACCGCCGCGCCACCCTTATCGTCCCGCACCTCCGTCACCGGCATAATCTCAATCATGGCGTTGGTCATGAAAGCCTCGTCGCACTGCCTGATAATGCCGATGCCCACCGGGCCTTCACCAACTTTAATGCCGAGGCCCTGAGCGATTTCTATGACCGCCTCCCGCGTTACTCCCGGGATGATACCGCTGTTCAGGGAAGGCGTCACCAGTCGGGACTCTCTCACGAAGAAAATGTTGCTGCCGCCTCCCTCCGCGATATACCCCTCATCGTTCAGCAAAATTGCTTCATCGTACCCTTTAGCCGCCGCCTCCATGCGCGCCACGACGTTCAGCAGGTAGTTAATGGACTTCATCGCGGAGAAGACCGATTGCTTCATGCGTCTCACGGAGGCCACGCCGACCTTGAAGCCCCCGCTATATTTCTCAGCGGAAAACGGCGTGTAAGGCTGCGCCGTAACGACGACGGTCGGTTGTCCTTTATTCTCCACCCACGGTAAAGCCGCGCCGTCCCCATTGGTAACGGTCAGGCGCACCCGCGCATCTTTAAGCCCGTTGGCCGCGAGCGTTTCTTGGCAGGCCTGCTCAAGGTCAATGGCCCGCACTTTTTCCTCCATCCCGATGACCCCGGCGGCTTCCCGGAGACGCCGGAGGTGCCGGTCAAGGAGAAATAGCTTACCTTTGTAAGCACGCATCGTCTCAAAAAGCCCGTAACCGTAGAGAAAACCGTGGTCGGAGACGGATATCAACGCTTTGTCACGCGGCACCAGAGAACCATTTATGTAGATTTTCTCTTCCATTTATCCCCTTTCAGGCAAGGACATATTTAAGAAATTACGCAGTATACGGTGCCCGTCCGGCGTCATGATAGATTCCGGGTGGAACTGAATCCCCTCGACGGCGGCACGGCGGTCTCTCACCCCCATAATCACCCCGTCCTCCGTCCTGGCCGATATTTCGAGAGCTGGCGGCACGGACCCGGGGGCGATAACGAGCGAATGGTAGCGTCCCCCCACCAGCGGCGATTTAACGCCCTGGAACACCGTTGCGCCGTCGTGAAAAATCAGCGACTCTTTGCCGTGCACGGGCAGCGCCGCCCGTTTTATCAGTCCCCCGTACACATACCCGATACACTGGTGCCCCAGGCACACGCCCAGGATGGGTATTTTCCCCCGGAAGTGCCGGATGACATCGTTGGAGATACCGGCTTCAAGCGGCGTGCACGGCCCCGGCGATATCACGATATGGTCCGGCGCCATGGTTTCAATCTGTGCGAGGGTCAGGGCGTCGTTGCGGTAAGCCACCGGCGCCGCGCCCAGCTCCCCGAGGTACTGCACCAGGTTATAGGCAAAGGAGTCGTAGTTATCTATCACTAATATCAAGTTTTTATCTCCCTAAAGCCAGCCCGAGCGCCTGCATCAGAGCCTTGCCCTTATCGAGGGTCTCGATATATTCCGCCTCCGGGACGGAGTCGTAGACGATGGCCCCACCCACCTGGAAATACGCCCGCCCGTCTTTGATGGTTATCGTCCGGATGACGATGTTCAGGTCCATGTCTCCGTTAAAGGCCAGGTAACCTAACGCCCCCGTATAAACGCTGCGGCGGGTCGGCTCCAGCTCATCAATTATCTCCATGGCGCGTACCTTGGGGGCACCGGTGATAGAGCCGCCGGGGAAGGTGGCCTTGAGCAGGTCGATGCGGTCTTTCCCCTGTCTCAGTTGCCCCACCACGGTGGAGGTCAGGTGGAAAACGGTAGGATACGTCTCGAGGATAGCCAGCTCGGCGACCCGCACCGAGCCGTAACGGCAGACCCGCCCGATATCGTTCCTTTCGAGGTCGACAATCATGATGTTTTCCGCGCGGTCTTTAACGCTCTGCAAAAGACTCTGCGCCAGCGCCCGGTCTTCTCCGGGCGTTTTACCGCGAGGCTTAGTACCCTTGATGGGGCGCGTCTCCACGAGGTCGCCTCTCAATTTAAGAAATCTTTCCGGCGACGCCCCCACGATACCGACACCTGCGAAGTTGAGAAAGGAGGCGAACGGGGCCGGATTAATTGTCCGAAGGCGTTTATAAAGGTCGTAAGGCGGTATATTTATGTCAACTTCAAATCTTTGAGAGAGATTGACCTGAAAGATGTCCCCGGCACAGATATACTCGCGGGCTTTAGCCACCGCCGCCAAATAACCCTCGTGAGAAAAGTTGGCAGCGAGCTTAATGCCCTCCCCGCTTCCAGCCTCTTGTACCGCGGCCGGAGGCGGCGCCAGGGCGACCATATTCCTGAGCTGGTTCAGCCTGGCTTCGGCGCGGCGACGCCTTTTTTCTCCATCCGTCTCGGGAAACCCGGTAGAGACCAGGTAGGTTTTATTCTCCTGATGGTCGAAAGCGACGACGGCGTCGTAAAATCCCAGATAGCACTCCGGCAGGTTTAAGTCGTCGATGGCTTTGGCGGGCAACCGCTCGATAAAGTGACACAGGTCATAGCTGAAATAGCCCACCACCCCGGCCGTGAAAGGCACAGGAGGTTCTCCGCCGTCTATTTTATATAATTCCAAAAGCTCTCCCAGCACATCGAAGGGATTGCCCTTTTTTATCTCTTCCACCCCGTCTTTAATCAAAGCTATTTCATCGCCACGGCTCTTCATAACCAGAAAGGGGTCGCTGCCCATAAAAGACCAGCGCCCCAGCTTCCGAGGGTCCATGCCGCTATCGAGCCAGAAGCTGAAGGGGCGCGGGGCGAAAGCTTCAAAGCACCAGGGGGCATCCGGCGCCATATGAATTTCTTCGACGAGGGGATAACTCATGTTTAATTGATTATACAATAGTCTTTTATGGTAGTATATTGGTACGTTAGAAAAGGGACTTCATTATGGACAAGCAGGATGCTATGGCGCAAAGTTTAAAGCTGATGGAGAAATCAACCATTTGTATGCTCGGGACCAATGGAGACGGCGGTTTTCCGAATATCAAAGCCATGATGAATTTAAAGTATGAAGGACTTAAGAAAATCTGGTTCAGTACCAATACATCCTCTAAAAGAGTACAGCAGTTAAAAAAGGACAACCGCGCCTGCGTCTATTACGTCGACGAAAAGGATTTCAAGGGACTGATGCTCGTAGGGACGATCGAAATATTACAGGATGTCGCCTCGAAGAAAATGCTATGGAGCGAGGGAGCGGAAGTATATTATCCGCTGGGTGTGACCGACCCGGATTACTCCGTATTATGTTTCACGACACAATGGGGCAATTATTATCAAGGGCTTAAGAATATCACTTTTAAGATAACGTAACATCACAAAACCATTTCTATGACAAATAAGAACGCTACGACGTTCCGCCGCCTCGACTACGTTAAAATAACCCTCTTCGGCTTCGCGCTGACCGCCCTCTGGCAGAGCCTGCATACCATCACCCTGCCGGTGCGCTTGCTGGACTTCGTGCCGGAAGCACAGAAAAATACCTACCTCGGCTTGCTGACCCTTTCCGGGCTGCTGCTGGCGATGTTCGTCCAGCCACTGGCGGGAGCCGTCAGCGATTGCTCCCGCTTTAAGTGGGGTCGGCGTAAACCTTTCATACTGGCGGGAGGCATATTAGTCGCCCTCCTTATTCCCGGTATCGGGCTCGCCAGCAGCTACGCCGCCATCTTTGCCGTCTACTGCCTGTTACAGATAGCCAGCAACGTCGCCCAGGGGCCCTACCAGGCGTTCATCCCGGAACTGGTACCGCCGGACAAGCGCGGCCGGGCCTCCGGCGTGAAAGGTCTGCTGGAGATAGTCGGCGGGCTGCTGATGGTCTACGTTGCCAGCGTTTTCATGGACCGCTACATCGATACCGGTGATTCCAGTCTGCTGTGGCTGGTGCTCGGTATCCTCATAGTTGTATTCTTCGGGGCGGCGGTCGCCACCGTCCTTATCGTGAAGGACTCCTGCGATCCCACCCGCCCGAAAACCCCGGTACTGGCGGCGCTTTCGCTCCCGTTCAAAAAAGATATCTGGAAAAACCACCGTTTCGTCTGGTTCCTGCTCTCCCGCCTGCTCGTCTACATGGCTTTTACCACCATCCAGCAGTTCGCGCTTTACTATTTCAGAGACGTCCTGGGGGTAGCCGACCCCGCCGGGGCGACCTTCCGTTTCTCGGTTATAGCGGTAGTCGGCATGCTGGCAGTGGTCTTTCCGGCCGGCTATCTCTCCGACCGCATCGGGCGCCGGCTGTTTACCGCGGGGGCGGGGCTGCTGGGGGCGGCGGGCATCGCCGTTATCGCTTTATCGCAGGAATACAACACGGTCCTCTGGGCGGCGGCACTCATCGGGGTAGCGATGGGGATATTTAACAGCTCGAACTGGGCGCTGGCGACCGACTTCGCCCCGAAAGGCGAAGAGGCACGGTATCTGGGGGTGGCGAACATGGCTACGGCCGGCGGCGCCGTCCTGGCGAGGGTCATCGGCCCGGGCATCGATTTCTTTAACAATCGAAACGCCCTGAGCGGCTATACCTTCATGCTGATGATGTGCCTGGCCTATTTCCTGGCCGGCGCGGCGCTGGTGGCGAAAATCAGACGGAGTGCTTAAGTCAGCCAGGGAATAAAATCGAATATTACCGCACCGATATAGGCTACCGCGATATATAATATCGTCCTGCCCAGCCAGCAGGCGATAAAAAATTTCCACAGGGGCATACGCGTCGCCCCGGCGATAATGCCGACGATATCAAAAAGGAACGGGAAAATGGAGAGCACGAAAACCGCCACCATCCCCCACCTCTGCACCCAGCCTTCAACCCGGACATAAATCCGGTTCTTCGCCAGCAGGTCGCGCCCCGCCCGACCGGCGATATAACCCATCATTTCGCCTATGGCAGCCCCGACGCCTCCCGCCAGCCCGACTAAAAACGGCGAAGGGAAAGCCCCGCCTAGAGAGGAAATAACAGCCATAGCGCTGACCGGAATAATAACCGTAGCGTTAAGGAGGAGGCTGACAACAAAAACACCAAGATACCCGTATTTTTCAAAATCTTTAAAAAAATCCGGGTAGCGGAAGTAAAACCAGCCGACAATGACAAAAAC
>CAYXOZ010000006.1:6250-14431 GCA_964467135.1 uncultured Dehalococcoidaceae bacterium | reverse complement strand
TAAACGCCCCAGGAGTGTATACTTTTAACGGCACCTCTTGTTTTCCCGCCTCGATTAAAGCTATAATTAACGGTAACCGGAAAGGAGACCCGATATGCCGTCATACGCCTTTTTTCAGAACAAGTTTATGCCTCTGGAAGAAGCCAAAATAGGGATAATGACCCACTGCATCCACTACGGCACCGGCATCTTCGAGGGGATACGCGGCAACTGGAACGCCGAGAAGAAGCAGACGTATATCTTCCGCCTCAAAGAGCACTACGAGCGCCTGGAGCGCGGCTGCCGCGTCCTGAAGATAACCCTGCCGTATCCCATCGACGATATTTGCCAGAAGACGGTAGAGCTGGTAAAGAAATGCGCTTTCCAGGAGGACGTCTACATCCGACCAGTAGCATATACCAGCTCACAGGCGCTGGGCGTACGGCTCCACGGGCTCGAGCACGACTTCTTCATGTTCGTCATACCGTGGGGGCCCTACCTGGACGTGGACAAAGCCCGCTGCTGCGTGTCTTCGTGGCACAGGCCGGAAGACAACGTGATTCCCCCCCAGATTAAAGCCACCGGCATCTACATCAATAACGCCCTGGCCAAGACGGAGGCGGTGGGCAACGGCTTCGACGAGGCCATCATGCTCGCCCCGGACGGCCATGTCTCCGAGGGCAGCGGCGAGAACATCTTCCTGGTCATCGACGGCAAGCTGGTCACGCCGGCCAGCCAGAACAACATCCTCATCGGCATTACCCGCAATACCGTGATAGAGCTGGCGGAAAAGGAGCTGGGCATACCGACGGTCCACAGAGCCATCGACCGCAGCGAACTTTATTTCGCGGAAGAGTGCTTCCTGACGGGGACGGCGGCGCACGTAACGCCGGTGGCGGAAATCGACCAGCGCAAGATAGGCAACGGCGAGATAGGGCCGATAACGGCCAAACTACAGGAGATATACGCGAGAGTCATCCGGGGCAACCACCCCAAATACATGCACTGGTGCACCCCGGTGTATAAGAAGTAACCAGCTATCAGCGGTTAGCTATGAGCTGTCAGGCCCCACCCATTTTCCCCAGAAATAACCGTTAGCCAAGCTGGCGGATAACGGCGATGACCCTGCCCTGGATTTCGACGTTATCCGGCGCGACAAAAATCGGGCGCATCTGGTCGTTGGCGGGCTGGAGTCGAACACGGTCCGGCTCGACATAGACCTTCTTCAGGGTAGCTTCTTTTTCGTCTTTAAGCCAGACGGCCGCCATCTCACCGTTTTGCACGGTCCCGACGTGCTGCATCAGGACGACATCGCCGTCGTTAATGAGGGCGTCGACCATGGACATGCCTTTGACCCGCAAAGCGTAGACATCTTTTTTATCGAGGGTAAGCTCGCGGGGCACGGTCATCGTCTCCGATACAGCGGCAACATCCCAGGTATCCGGGGTCGGCACAGGAACCGGCGAACCGGCGGCGATCATACCGATAACCGGGACCGCCACCGTCATCTCGGAAGTCGGCTCCCGGTTAAGCAACTTGATACCGCGCGAAACATCGGCATGGCGCTCCAGATAGCCACGGTTTTCCAGAATGTTCAGGTTGTAGTCCACGACCGAGGTCGAACTGATTTTGCAGCCGTTTTGAATATCCCGGATAGAAGGGGGATAGCCTTTATCCGTAAGAAAGCGTTCTAAAAAGCTAATGATTCGCTTTTGCTTATCGGATAGCCTTTTTATTCCCGCTCTTGACATACGCTAAATCCAAAGAACACCTGTTCTAGAACCAGTATATAACAGAGAGAGGAGGCTGTCAATAGCGGGGGAATAATAGTGATGTTTGCTCCTGGTTTCCAGGTGATGACCTCACCCCTGCCCCTCTCCAGCCAGAGGCTCTGGTAAGAAACCACAGATATTGATGGCTGGAGAGGGGAGTTAAGTAGAGAGGGGGCTTTCGCCCCCTCTCATATTCTTTCCCCCTCTTGAACATAACAAAAATCGGGCACGAGCAATAAACCTGTTCGAGAGGGGGATAAAGGGGATGAGAAGCAGCAATCAAATATGAAGGGAGAAAACCATAAAAATTTAACGTGAGGTTAAGATAAGGGCTTACCTACCCTCGGTGCCGTCGCAGACGGGTTTGGGCTGCCCGGCGCCCAGGGTTTCCAGGGCCAGCTTGTCCATTTCCAGCTGGACCGGTATGGGATAATCACCGGTAAAGCACGCCAGGCAGAAATTCTCCCGGGGGAGGTCAACCGCCTTAATCAGTCCTTCGATACTCAAGTAGCCCAGCGTATCGGCGCCGATGAACTTGCATATTTCCGGCACGGTTTTCTGGGCGGCGATAAGCTCGCGCCGCGTGGCCATATCCACGCCGAAGAAGCAGGGATAGCGGATAGGCGGCGCGCAGATACGCATGTGAATCTCTTTAGCCCCCGCTTTCCGCAATATCTTGACCACACTGGGGGTTGTCGTGCCGCGCACGATGCTATCGTCCACGACGACCACGCGCTCGCCGTCAAGCACCTGGGGGAGCGGATTGAACTTCAGTTTGACGCCAAGGTCCCGGATACGCTGGTCCGGCTCGATAAAAGTCCGTCCGACGTAACGGTTCTTGATAAGTCCTTCGACGACGGGAATACCGGACTCCCGGGCATAGCCGGTGCCAGCCGCGGTAGCGGAATCCGGCACGCCCATAACGAGGTCGGCGTCCACCGGGTAATCACGTGCCAGCCCCATGCCCATTGCCTGCCGCGCCGGATAAAGCAGCTTACCGTTAATCACGCTATCGGGCCGGGCGAAGTAAATGAACTCGAAAATACAGGTGCCCTTCTTATTCGACTCACCGGGATAACTATCAATACCATTCTCACCGATAACGACTATCTCTGCGGGTGAGATTTCGCGGACAAAAGAGGCGCCGATATGGTCCAAGGCGCAGGTCTCCGAAGCCACCACCCAGCCGTGGTCGATAGTGCCCAGGCATAATGGCCGTACCCCTAATGGGTCGCGCACCGCATAAAGCTCCCGCGGCGTCATGATAACCAGCGAATAAGCCCCCTGCAAGCGGCGCATGGCATGACGAATACGCTCGACCCAGCTTTTTCCCGGAGACGAAAGGATGAGGTTAGCGATGACCTCCGAATCCGTGGAACCGTTAAATTTATAGCCCTGCGCGACCAGCTCCTGATAGAGATGCTCGGCGTTAACGATGTTGCCGTTGTGGGCGATGGCGATGGTTTCCGTATCGTTACCCACGAGGATAGGCTGAGCGTTGGCAATCCGGCTGGAACCGGCAGTGGAATAGCGATTGTGCCCGATGGCGATATGCCCGGTAAGCTGGCTGAGCGAAGGCTCGGTAAAGACGTTGGCAACCCGGCCCATGCCGGTAAAGACCCTGATTTTCTTACCGTCAGCCGTGGCGATACCCGAGCTTTCCTGGCCGCGGTGCTGGAGGGCAAATAAAGCGAAAAAGGTAAGGCGGGCTACATCCTCATTAGGGGAATAAACACCAAAAATACCGCAAGATTCGTGCAAGAGCTACCTGCCTTCAGACCGGTTCTGGCATACTCTCTATATCTATTATAGCTCATTACACAGGGAAGGGTCAATTTCCCGCCGGGCCGGGGGAGGGGTTTACCCACTTTGAAATAGCTTCAATGACCCGCTTATCCCGGCGCAGTCGGTGGCCGGCGCCGTCGATAACGATAAGCCGCTTGGGAACGCCGGCCTTCTCGTAGAGTCGCTGCGCGTGGTCCAGGGGCACGAGTGGGTCCTCGCTACCGTGTATCAGCAAAATGGGTCGGGGGGCGATTTTTTCTATATAATTCACGGGGTTAACACTCTGACAATTCTTCACCCATTCGTCGAGGGAGGGCGGAAAATTCCTGTCCCTGATAACCCCGATGGCGCGGAAGCGGTCGACGACAACCTGCCAGTTATGGTCCTGGTCAGAGAGCGAAATTTCCGCCGGGCAGGCACAAGCGACCACCCTGGATGCCCGCTTATCATCAGCGGCCACGTAAATGGCGACAGCCGCCCCGGCGCTGAAACCAACCAGAGACAGGCGGGACTTATCGAAATTATCCTGTCCCCAGAGGTAATCAAGGACAGCCTGCAGGTCACGCGTCCATCCGGCCAGGTCCAGATTACCGCCGCTTTCCCCGGTCCCCCGGAAATTAAACCTGTAGACAGCCAGGCCATTGCGGCAAAGCCTCTCCGCCAGCTCCGGATAGCCACCGTCGTCGGGGTCGGGAGGGTCACCGGACGGAACGCCGTGACAGAGGCAGACCAGCGGGTATTTTACATTTAAATCAGGCAGGAACAACTGACCCACGATGGAAATACCGTCAACCTGTAAGATCGAAAGGTCTTTAATCATAAATTACTTCTCCGAGAACAATCCCCCTTCAGCGGGCCGACTAGATATACCTGCCGACGGACTTAGCGATAGTCCGCAGCTCTTCCATGAGGCGGGAGAAATCCGACAGCGAGAGCGACTGCAAGCCATCCACCAGGGCTTCCTTGGGATTGGGGTGGACCTCGATAAGGAGGCCGTCAGCGCCGGCAGCCACCGCCGCTCTAGCGATAGCCGGCACCAGAGAATAGTGCCCGGCGGCATGAGAGGGGTCGACGATGACGGGCAGGTGGCTGTTCCTCTTGATGACGGGAACGGCGGAAATATCCAGCGAGAAACGGACGCTGTCCTCGAACGTCCTGATACCCCGCTCGCAGAGCACCACCTGTTTTTCGCCCTCCGCCAGAAGGTAGTCGGCGGCGGTAAGCCACTCGGTGATGGTGCAGGAAAAGCCGCGTTTCAGCACCACCGGTCGGCCGCTCTTGCCGGCATCGGTGAGGAGGGCGAAATTCTGCATATTGCGCGAGCCGATTTGCAGCATATCAGCGTAGGAAGACACCAGCGCCACGTCCTGCGGATTGACCACCTCCGTGACCACCGGTATGTCGAGGTCCTTTTTAACGGCCGCCAGAAGCTCCAATCCTTTCTTTTGCAGGCCCTGGAAACTAAAGGGGGAGGTGCGGGGTTTAAAGGCGCCGCCGCGGAGGATAGTGGCGCCGGCCTTTTTCACGCCTTCGGCGGCCTGCCGGAGCTGTTTTTCGCTTTCCACCGCGCAGGGGCCGGCAATGATAACGACGCGCTGGCCGCCGATTTTCACCCCGCCGCAGTCCACCACCGTGTCCTTACGCTCGAACTCGCGGGAAGCCAGCTTGTAAGGCTTCATGATGCGGGTGACGCTCTCGACGCCGGGCAGCACCGCAAAGATATCGGTCGGTATCTGGCCGGTATTGCTCCCCAATAACGCCACTACCGTTTTATCCGTGCCGATATTCAGTTGAACGCCCAGGTCGAGGGACTTGGCCTTCTGCACCACAACATCGACCTCTTTCCGGGAGGCCCCCGTTCTCATTTCAACTATCATGGTTGTTCACACAACTCCTTCCGCACCGAATGAAAAATATCGTCATGACACCGGAGCCGGCCCGGGCAGATTTTCCATAGTAAAAGCCGGACTCCGCCGCTTTAACGAAAGCAGCAGGAGCTTAACGGCAGCCACCTCCACCCAGATTATCATATTGGCGACGAGTATCCTCTCGAGAAGGCCGAACCAGCTTGTTTCGTCCGGGAGAACGCCAAGCGTTATCACGAACACTATGGCCAGGGCAGCGGTAACGATAGTATAGCGGAAAATGTTTCTCCAGGCGGGGTCGTTCCTGATGCTGGGCGCGATAACCAGAATAGCCGCGGGGAAAATCCAGAACGCCGCCGACGCGGTCATTCCGTGAATTCTCCCTTCAATAGTGTGGGTTACTCCGACGGGGTCGGTGCGGAAAGCACCGATAAGCAGCAACGCGAAGCCGAAGAAGACCATCAGGCCGATACCGATGTGAAAGCCGCGCGCTCTCCTGACATTATAAAGCAGCCCGGCGGTGAATATCTCCACGAGAAGACCGATAGCCAGGAAGCCAATCGTCTGAAGCCAGCCGAGAGTAGTCAGGGCCAGGCTGCTGATGGAATCCCGGATGAGATTATAGTCGGGGCTGGTGAGGGCGGCGGTGAAATCGGTAGCGGCGAGCACCAAAGGTCCCGCCATACCGGCGAAAGCCAGGGCGCTGTGGACATTCATCCGTTTAAGAACGGCCAGCGCCGGCGAAATGCCACGCATAAGCAGATTCCCGGTGGTAGAGATGATAGGCATGTTTACATTATAAAAGGAACAACTATGACAAACAAGACTCCCATGACTATTGGGGGGGAACAATTAGTCGCCGGGCAAGCCTTGCGTTATTCAGTGTTAGTTAAGAAAAATTAGCCTCGCTCGCGGGTGCCGAGGGTCTTGCCGACGTATTTATCGACGACGCGGCGGAAGTGATAGCCATAGATAGCCAGCTTCATCGCGATGGGGAAAGCCCGGGGACGTCTAAAGGCCGTGGAGAAAAAGAGCCGCCAGTAGTACCGCTTACCTTTTTCCCAGACCCCCAGAATCCAGAAGACTTTCCATACCGTAATGATATTACTAAAGCTGAAGCCGGGCAGGCGGGTGTGATGGCGCGGCTTAAAATCTTTCAAAAAAGTGTTAATCCGCTCGTAATACTGCCGGGAGGAATAGATGTTCTTTAAAATGTTCTTGTAGCCGGTAATAAGCGTGTGGTAATTCATCTTGGGGACAAAGTTACACTCCGTATTGCTGCCGTCGAAATCGCCGACGATGCGGTTCTCCTTCTTGAGCCGGTGATACAAGCGGGTGCCGGGCGGGGCATTCAGCAAGCCGACCATCGCCGTCACGATGCCGCTTTTCTGGATGAAATTAATCTGGCTCTTAAAGATGGAAAGGGGGTCCGCATCGAAGCCGACGATAAAGCCTCCCTGCACCTCCAGGCCGAGGTTGTGCAGCTTGTGGACGGCCGCCTGCAAATCGCGGTTACGGTTCTGGTTTTTGGCGCACTCCGCCAGACTGTCCTCGTTGGGGGTCTCGATGCCGACAAAGACCGTTTCAAAACCCGCCTCCACCATGAGTTTTATCAACTCATCATCATCGGCTAAATCGATAGACGTTTCGGTATTCAGTCCGAAGGGATGCTTTTTGCCCTTACGCCAAGCGATAATAGCCGGCAGGATTTCTTCCTTCAGCTTCTTCTTGTTACCGATGAAATTATCGTCGACGATAAAGACGCCACCGCGCCAGTTCTGAAGAGAAAGGGCGTCCAGCTCGGCGAGCAACTGCTCCTTGCTCTTGGTACGGGGGCGGCGGCCGTTCAGCAGAACGATATCGCAGAACTCGCAGTTGAAAGGGCAGCCGCGGGAATACTGGATACTCATCGACGAGTAGTGCTTCATATTGATAAGCGACCACAGCGGCAGGGGCGTGGCACAGATGTCAGGCGGATTTTCGGACTGGTAGAGTCGGCGGGCTTTACCATTGGCGAGGTCAGCCAGGAACTCAGGCAGGACAGCCTCGGCTTCGCCCAGCACAAGATAGTCGACGGAGGGATAATTGTCCGGCTCCATGGTAAAGAGGGGGCCGCCGGCGACGGTTTTAGCGCCCAGCTCGCGGCAGCGGCGGATGACCTCCCTGACCGACTCTTTCTGGACGCCCATGGCGCTGATAAAAACGAAGTCCGCCCACTGGATATCGGCGTCGGACAGGCGGGTGACGTTCATATCGACGAGCTTTTTCTGCCAGTCGGCGGGGAGCATAGCGGCCACGGTCAGCAGACCGAGGGGCGGATAGGTGGTCTTCTTAGAGACGAACCGCAGGGCATGCTTGAAGCTCCAGAAGGTGACAGGGAAACGGGGGTATACCATCAATATTTTCATTGAATATTCCTTGATTCGAATTTACATATTAACTATAGTATACCATGTTTATTGTTAAGGGAACATGAAGGGAGAAGAAATACCCAATTACCAAGATACAACAATCAAATTAAAAATCAAATCTCAAAAATCAAAAACACAGGTAAAAAATCAAAGACAGGGAAAAAAGACTACGGGATAAGCGGAGAAATGAGGCGAGAGTGGGTGGGTGGGAAAGAAAAATACCGAGAGGGAGCGGAAAGAACGAAACAAGAGAACAGATACAAAGTATCAAGCACCAAGGAATCACAAGCAATAACATTTAAGGGTTAGACTATGTAAAGACCCTCCAGAAAGCCCAGCCGACCCAGAAAATTGCCACTACCCATAAAA
>CAYXOZ010000006.1:0-6150 GCA_964467135.1 uncultured Dehalococcoidaceae bacterium | reverse complement strand
GTAAAGACCCTCCAGAAAGCCCAGCCGACCCAGAAAATTGCCACTACCCATAAAACAACCATAATAATACCCAGGACGAGACCGGCGACGGCCAAGCCTTTACCTTTGACTTCAGGTGTCTTACTGAGCTGAGATAAGGCTACCCCACCAAAAATAATAGCGAGGATAGACAAAGGATTGATAAGGACTCCAATGATGCCGAGTACCAGCGAGGCGATAGCAAATCCGTTAGTGCGGACGGCAGGCTGGGGGGCGGCGGCCGGCGCGGCGCCGGAGGGAGTCTCCGCAACGGATGGGGCCGGCGGTATCTCCACAGGTGCACCGCATTTGGGACAGAATTTAGCGCCTTCTTCGATTTGAGCACCGCATTTGGCACAGAACACGGGAGTCACCTCAGCAAATATATTGCGGTATGAGTGTAGTATGTTTGGAGAGCGGTGTCAATAATAAATAACCAATCACCAAGATACAATAACCAGATAAAATTCAAATTTCAAAAATCAAAAACACAGAAAAAAAGTGAAAAAGAGCGAGAGGCAGGGGAGAATGCTTTTTTTACAGTAGCGAAATGAACTTTTCCTGACTGACTCCCGACTGATTTATAATAGAGCGAAGTGTTTTGGGGGCAAGTTGCTTGCGATGATAAGGCACGGTTACTCTACGGTTTGTCTACGGATTTTTAAGAATATAATGACTGCCGTGAGTGCGGTGGATGATAAAACCAATCTTGATAAGTGTTTGAACCGTATGCTTACCGCTAACGTGCGGAAGCTTCACGCTACAACCTCAACAACCGCTTCTTCAACCGCGTCTTCTGAAGGTATTGGTTCGCCATCTGCTTCAAGACTCTCTATATAGAGCTCGATGGCTTCCTTGATATTGGCGAGGGCTTCTTCTCTGGTATCTCCTTCACTGATACAACCGGGAAGCAGGGGAACATATACAGTATATCCACTGTCTTCATTAGGTTCGAGGACTACTTTAAAACTCCTGGTCATAAAAACCTCCTGTAAAGATATTATAGCATATAAAAAACGGAAGCAGCCCCTTAAATACCACGTAATACTCTCTCCAACATTTGCCTCCACCCTTTTCCCAGCTTTCTATAGTTAATCCTTATCTGCGTGCGGCCGACGGAAACATGGCCGGGGGGAAGGGAGGAAAGGCGGGCCGCATCGAAGGGGAGGCCCCGGAAGCGCCGCAGGATAATATCGTCTTCCTCGGTGGTGATAGACTCGATGCCGGCTTTGGCAGCAAGTCCTTTTATCTTAACAGCGTAAAGCAGGTTTTCCACCTCCCGGGGCGGCCTGCCAAAGCGGTCGGCGTAATCTTTCAAAAAATCGTCCAGATTAGCGGCGGAGTCAACGTTACCCAGGGCGCGGTAGAGCTCAAGGCGGGTATCGACGTCCGGAACATAGCTCTCCGGTATAAAGGCGTCCAGGGGCAAATCGACGGAGGGCGGGGGGAGACGGGGCGGCGGTTTTTCCTTACCGGCCATCACGGCTTTTTGCTCCTCGACAGCCTCAGCGAGCAATCTTGTATATAGGCTAAAGCCGATGGCGGTGATGTGGCCCGACTGGCGGTGACCTAAAAGCGTACCGGCGCCGCGGATTTCCAGGTCTTTCATAGCGATACCGAATCCGGCGCCGAGCTCGGTGGCTTCATAGATAGTGCGGAGGCGCTGGTGGGCGACGGGGGACAAACGCTGGCCCTTGTCGTAAAGGAAATAGGCATAAGCGAGGTTAGCGCCACGCCCCACCCTGCCCCGGAGCTGATAAAGCTGCGTCAGGCCGAACTTATCCGATTTATTAACAATTAAAGTATTAGCGTTGGGCATATCCAGTCCCGATTCTATAATCGTCGTGCAGACAAGGACATCGATTTTACCGGACGCGAAATCGGTCATCACCTTCTCCAGATGTTCCTCCGGCATCTGGCCGTGGCCTATAGCGATACGCGCCTCCGGCACCAGCTCACGGAGGTCGGCGGCGACCATAGCGATACTCTGGACGCGGTTATGCAAAAAAAAGACCTGGCCGTTACGCTCCAACTCACGCAGAATGGCTTCCCGAACAAGATGGTCATTGTACTCGGCGACGTAGGTCTTGACGGGGAGGCGGGCTTCCGGCGGGGTCTCCATGGTACTCATATCCCTAACGCCCACCAGGGACATGTGGAGGGTACGGGGAATAGGCGTAGCGCTCAGGGTCAGGACATCAACCTCGCGGCGCATTTTCTTAAAGTGCTCCTTATGATTAACGCCAAAACGCTGCTCCTCGTCGATAACGAGCAAGCCCAGATTCTTAAAGACAACGTCCTTTTGCAAAAGGCGGTGGGTGCCGATACAGATATCCACCGTGCCCCCGGCGAGGCCGGTGATAACGGCGCGCTGGTCGCGGTCGGAGCGAAAGCGACTTAAAACCTCGACCTTCACCGGGAAAGCCTCCAGCCTCTCCGAGAAAGTAGAGAAGTGCTGCTGGGCGAGAACGGTGGTCGGCACGAGCACGGCCACCTGCCGGGCGTCCATGACTGCTTTGAAAGCCGCGCGGATAGCTACCTCCGTCTTGCCATAGCCGACGTCCCCACAGACGAGGCGGTCCATGGGGCGGGGCTTCTCCATGTCCTCCTTCACCTCGCGCTGGGCCTCAAGCTGGTCGGGGGTTTCCACGTAAGGGAAAGCGGCCTCCATCTCCTGCTGCCAGAGGGTATCGCGGGAGAAAGCGAAACCCGGCACGACCTCCCGAGCGGCGTATAAAGCCAGCAGGTCCTGCGCCAGCAACTCCGCCGCTGCCTTGGCCTTCTGCCTAGTGCGAACCCACTCCTGAGTGCCGAGTCGGGACAGCACCGGCGGCCTATCACCCGCGCCGACATAGCGACTCACTCTATCTATCTGGTCGGTAGGGACATAGAGGACATCGCCGGCGGCGTACCGCAGGACCAGATATTCTTTCTCCGCGCCGGTGGTCTTTAAAGTAGTAACGCCGGTGAACTTACCGATGCCGTGCTCGATGTGGACAACGAAGTCGTCCGGGATGATATCGACCATAAGCTTCTGGTGAGGCACGGGGCGCCGCTTTACCAGGCGGCGCTGCTTCACGAAGCCGAAAATCTCGGCGTCGGTGAACAGGAAGGTCTCCCCACCCATCACCCAGCCCTCCGGCAGCGAACCCTGCACCAGCACCAGCGAACCGGGACCGGGCAACTCCACGACCGCCTCGACAGGAGCCGCCACGATACCTTCACCCGCCAGCAACTCGGAAAGTCGACTCGCCTGATGGGACACGATGACGATGCGTTTCCGCTCGCTCAGAAGGTCCACGAGCTTCTTAAAGAACACGGGCAGGCGGCCGGCGTAAAGGGGGGCGGAAATAAAGTCCAGCGCCTCCCCGTCGCCCCAGGCGGCCAGATTAAGGGACGGGCGGGAGTCGATTTTCGCCTCAAGCTCGTTCCAGGTAAAGTAAGGCCGGGGGAAGTTGCGGGGCAGCTCGCCGCGCTCCATGGCACCGGAGCGGAGCTGCCCGGCCTCGCTATCAAAATCCACGACCGCCTGCTCTACTGACGAAGGCTCATCGAACACCAGAAGCGCAGACGGGGGAAGGAAATCCAGCAGGCTACCGCTCTGAAAAAGCGAGGCATAGAACTGGACTTCCGGCGGGACCTGCCCGGCCAGGAACAGCTCGATATCATGCTCGAACTGCTGTTTATCACCGGCGGTACAGCCGGAGAGGTCGAGGCCATGCAAAATATCCTCGAGAGACCGCTTATCAAGGCGGCGCGGCGTTAAGAGCTCAGTCGCCGGGCTGATGGCAAGCGACGATAACTTATCGGTGGAACGCTGGGTGGCGGGGTCGAAGCGCCGAATACTATCGATAGTATCGCCGAAAAACTCAAGCCTGACGGGAAATTCGGAAGTTGGCGGCCAGATATCGACGATACCGCCGCGGCGACTTACCGCGCCCGGGACCTCGACGATGTTTTCGACCCGATAGCCCATCACCGACCAGTCGGCCAGCAAACGCAATGGCTCTTTAATCATGCCGAGCTCGATAGTATGGCAGGCCGAGGCGAAATCACGCTGCGAAGCCGTCTTCGACATCAGCGCCGCCGCGGAAGTGACGATAAAAGGAGGTCGGGAACCGTTGTCACCGGAATTGAAGCCAGCCAGCGCTGAAAGCACGCGGACCCTTTCCATCTCGGTCGTCGCATCCGAGGCCAGACGCTCGTAGGGGAGGACATCCGGCTCGGGGAAAAGCACGACCGGCGCACCGGAAATCCAACTTGAAAGCTGCTCCTGGAGCTTTCTGGCGCCCTCCGGCTGCGCCGTGATGACCAGCATCGGTCTTTTAAAATATTGATAAAGGGCAGCCAGCAGGAAAGGCCGGGCGGCCTCCAGCGCCACAACCGCGCCGCCACCCTTCCGCCCGGCGGTCTCCTCAAGGCGGCGGAAAGCGGGCAGGGACTCCGACAAAGCTAAGAGCTTCATTAAATCCGGCATATTTCTCCAAACACCTTAAGGGCTCGTCCATAAAAATGGGCCAGCCCAATGTTTCATTTTAGCATGAAATCATGATTTGCGGTTAGTTACTAGTTACCAGTTATTAGTCAATAGGAAAAAAGTACTTAACAGAACGACCTTCCTACGCGAAAATTCCAGGGACAGGCAGAGACGGAGTCTGCGAGCTTGTGCTATAATGTTGAAAACGCCTTGCCAAAAATCGTATGAACAAAAACGGAAACAAAGAAAAATCGGCGGGACTTGCCTATAGGCGCATCGTGGTAAAGCTGGGCACGCACCTGCTCACCGGCGGGGGCAGCCACCTCGACCAGGAGGTCATGGCGGACCTCGCCAGGCAGATAGCCTACCTGCACGGACAGGGCGCGGAGATAGTCATAGTGTCTTCCGGGGCGATTGCGGCGGGGAGGCACAAGCTGGGCCTGCAAAAGAACATCAAAGGCATCCCCTTCAAACAAGTCCTGGCGTCCGTGGGGCAAAGCCGGCTAATGAACACCTACGAGCGACTCTTCGAAAAGCATAATATTACCGTAGCGCAGGCGCTGCTCACCAAAAGCGATATAGCCGACCGCGCCGGATACCTCAACGCCCGCAACACGCTGCTCGCCTTGATGGAACTCAAAGTCATCGGCATCGTCAACGAAAACGACGTTATCTCCATCGACGAAATCAAAGAAGCCAAGTTCGGGGATAACGATAACCTCTCGGCGATGGTCGCCAACCTCGTCGACGCCGACATGCTCATGATACTTACCGATATCGGTGGACTCTATACCGCCGACCCCCATATCGACCCGGCGGCGCGGCTCGTACCGGTCGTCAGCAAAATCGACGCCGATATCAAGAAGATGGTGGCCAACACCGTGAATAAAGCCGGCACCGGCGGCATGATAACCAAGATAGAAGCGGCGCGGGTAGCCACAGCAAGCGGGGTGCGGGTGGTCATCACCAGCGGCCGGGAACGCGACGTAATCATCCGGCTCGCAGCCGGGGAAGCCATCGGCACGCACTTTATACCCACCGGCACCAACCTGGAAAGCCGGCAGAGATGGATGGTCTCCGGACTCTGCACCAGAGGCAAACTGGTAATCGACAGCGGCGCCGCCCTGGCGCTCAAGAAACAAAACCGCAGCCTGCTGGCGGCGGGAATCGAGACCGCGGAGGGGAAGTTCGGGCGGGGAGACATCGTCGCCATTTACGATAAGGAAGGAACACAAATCGGCTGCGGCATCACCAACTACAGCTCCAGCGATATCGGCGTCATCAAGGGGGCCCAATCGAACAAAATCGGCGAGCTGCTCAGCTTCGATTACGGGCCGGAGGTAGTGCACCGCAACAATCTAGCGCTACTGGAAAGGGAGGGACCAAGTGCCCACAGGCAGACTGTACAACTCCATGACTGAGGAACTGATAGGCGGCGTCAGCTACCAGTTCCAGCACGAGGAAGACCACCGGTGGTGGGGGGAGCTGACGCTCATCGACTATAAGCAGATTAAGGACGGCGGGGGGTTCATCATCGAACTGGAGGACGGGCGGAGGTGCCGGTGCGCGCTCAAGAAAAGGGTGAACCGGGCGGTGACGAGTCTGCCGCCGCGCTACGTCTACCATTTCAGCGGGAGCGGGAAGTTCGAGTACTA